>CAZJDC010000088.1:0-4754 GCA_964544715.1 uncultured Rickettsia sp.
TGTCCATTACTAGTTAACGCATCTAGTAAACTCATAATTGCATCCGAACGTTTTGGAAAAAGCTGATATAACTCACTCCTAAACTGTTGAATCCGAGTTTGTAGCTCTTGCATATCGTCATAATTGTATTGTTGATAATATCAACTACATACCAATATTTGCTTAATGCAAGTTTTTTATTGGGACGAATTTTATCTCAATATATAATGGTAATTTGTCCAAAGTCCAATAAATATGATATATCAAACAATCAGGTTTAAGCGCGTGCTGTTGCGTTTAATTCTTGTGTACAAGATAGCTCTAAATCAAGCTTAGCAAATATCTGCACTAAAGCGATAGATAAATCATTAATCATTCTATCGGTATGTGCGGGAGTCGGTATGATTCTAAGGCGTTCAGTGCCTCTTGGAACAGTTGGAAAATTGATATGTTGGACGTAAATACCATACTCGTTAAGTAGTATATTTGAGGCTTTAGCAGCTTTAATAGGATCACCAATAATTATAGGCACTATGTGGCTTTCATTCCTTAGATAAGGAATATTAAAGCGGTCGAAAGAACTTTTAAGTTTGCTAACCACTTGCTGATGTGTTTTACGTTCTTGATTAGATTCTTTTAAATGCCTAATACTATGCGTTGCAGCGGTAGAAATCACTGGAGGCAATGAGGTAGTAAAAATAAAGCCTGAAGCCGTTAATCTAATGGCATCAATTAATTTATGTTTTGCAGTGATATAACCGCCAAGAGTGCCGTATGCTTTGGCAAGTGTTCCTTGGATAATATCGATTTCATCGCTACACTCGAGAAGTTCAGCAATACCGGCACCGGTTTTGCCATATAAACCTACTGTGTGAACTTCATCGATAAAGGTTAAAGCATTATATTTTTTAGCTAAATTAATTATATCTTTAACAGGAGAAAAGAAGCCATCCATAGAATAAGCAGACTCAAAAACAATAATTTTCGGTCTATTAATATCAACTGATTGTAGTAATGCTGCTAAATGCTTAATATCTAAATGCCTATATATACGCTTTTCGGCTTTAGAGCTAGTAATGCCGGCAATGATCGATGCATGATTTAGCTCATTGGAAAAAAAGACGATATTAGGCATAATTTTAGCAAGCGTCGTAAGAGTTGTGTCATTTGCCACAAAACCAGAGGTAAAAACTAAAGCTGCTTCTTTATTATGCAAACTTGCTAGCTCCTGTTCAAGCTCAAGAATAGCAATATTGTTGCCGCCGATATTTCTTGTCCCACCTGAACCAATACCATATTTCAGTGCTGCATCTATGGATGCTTGCACTACTTTTGGATGTTTGCTCATACCTAAATAGTCATTGATACACCACATGACTATTTGTTTATTATCGCACATAGCGAAAGGAAAATTATCAGTTTGTCTTTTTAAAGCTTTAAATGCACGATATCTTCCCTCGCTTTTAATTTTATCTATATGATCGCTAAATATAGTATCGTAATAAGGCATTATATCTATTATCGTGTTTGAACAATTGACATTTTAAATGTCATACCGCGAGTTCATAGCGGTAATCTTAAGACACAGAATGTGACACAAGATCCTGCCGTGGAAAAAAGCACGGGATGACAGTAGATTGCGCATTGCAACCATTCAAAAAGCTATAATATAGCTTTTTGTACAATATTATTGAGTCTTTTTGAAAAAGCACCTGTATCTGCTACCGGTTCACCCTCTAAAATACAAGCTTGATCGAATATTAACTTCACTAACTCTTCATTATTTTTATTATTTGCTTTTAAGTCATGAAATATTTTTTCTATGATCTCATTTTTAGGATTCAGCTCTAGATTTTTGGCGGAGGCACTTGCTATTTGCTTCTGCTCAATCAAAAACCGCTCCATACGAATATCCATAGCAGCCTCACTGACGGCAAGACAAGCAGGACTAGAAGTTAGCTTTCGAGATATCTTAACCTCTTTAACTAAATTCCCCAAAACCTCTTTGAAGTAATCAGTTAATGATTTATATTCATCATCAGATTTTTTCTCATCCTTCTTTTTTTTATCGGACGATGAAGTAGCTTGGTCTACATCAATATCGCTTCTTGTAGCTGATTTAATCGCATGCCCTTTATATTCATTATTAACATTCACCCAGAAATCATCCACTGTATCAGTGAAAAGTAACACATCGATATTTTTACTTAACAACCCTTCAATTTGCGGACTTGAAAGTAATTTATCAGGATTATCACCGCTTAAATAATATATAGTATTTTGCCCATCTTGCAAGCCTTTTATATATTCATCTAGGCTAATCATTTTATTATGTAAAGCACTTCTAAATATACAGACCTCGAGTAACTTCTCATGATCGGTTGTAGCCTCACACAAACCTTCCTTTAAAACACCACCGAAATTATCCCAAAAATTATTATATTCATCAGGGGACTCTTCTTTCTTTTTCTTAAGCTCGCTTAGGACTTTTTTAGTGATAGCATTCTTAATTTTCTCAAGTATGTTATTATGTTGCAGTGATTCACGACTAATGTTTAATGGTAAATCTTCTGAATCAACTACACCACGTAAAAATCTTAAATATGATGGGATTAAATCAATATTCTCATCGGAAATAAATACTCTTTTGATGTATAATTTTACTCTTCTTTTGCGATCAGGATGAAATAAATCATATGTTTTGCTTGATGGAATAAATAGCAGATTTGTAAATTCTATAGCTCCCTCGTTTTTGTTATGTATGGTAATCCAAGGATCATCCACAGCATAAGACAAGCTTTTATAAAATTCTTTATATTGCTCTTCAGTAATTTCGGATTTTGATCTTATCCATAATGCTGATGCGGAATTTAATTGTATTTCGTTATTATCCCCTTCATCAAAGAAATATATCGGTACGGCTATATGATCGGAATAGCTTTTAACTATATGCTTTAACCTAAAATGATCAAGAAAACTATCTTCTTCCTTTTTAATATGCAAAGCAATTTCCGTACCTCTGCTGAATTCTCTGTCTGAAATTGATACTATATATTCGCCTTCGCCTTCTGATTCCCAAACATATACTTTATCTTCGTCAGCTTTCCTTGAAGTTACAGTAACTTTATCAGCTACCATAAAGCTTGAATAAAATCCCACTCCAAACTGCCCGATTAGCATATTATCTTTTTTAGAATTACCTGAAAGATTTTTAAGGAAATTTGCTGTACCCGATCTTGCAATAGTGCCTAGATTCTCAATTAAATCCTCTTTATTCATACCAATGCCGTTATCACGGATGATAACCTGACCATTATTTTTATCAACTTTAACAGTAATTTTAAAGTTAGAGTCACCAGCTACTAATTCAGCGTTGCTTTGAGATAGATAACGCAACTTATCGCAAGCATCAGAGGCGTTAGAAATTAACTCCCGCATAAAAATCTCTTTATTACTATAAAGAGAGTGAATCATTAAGTTTAAAATCTTGCCGACTTCGGCATCAAATTTCTTTTTTTCTTGTGTCATACTAAACCTTTAAAATTCATGTTTTTAGTTTTGTAATGTTATTCCTGTATAATTATGAATGTCATTCTTAGCAACTATAAAGTAAGTCTCATTAAGTTAGCTAGAATGACATACATGTAACAAAACTTTATTTTTAATATAGGAATTTTTAATTAAAATTAAATACTCTTCATCAATATTTTTTATTTTAATTGTCTTTAAGTTGTTAGTATGAACCTTTGTAATATCAATATTACTCCGCAATAATGGCCACTCTTGTGCTAAAAAATTTATGATCTATTTGTTAGCTTGACCTTGTGGTGCATGTGCTTTTATAGATAATTTTAGGTGGGGTATATCGTTCATTATAATGAATTCTTAATGTTATTACTTTTAGCAGCTGCCTTAACTTTTATATAAGCTTTTTTAAATAAAGGATTATAGATAAAAAATCATAGTAAATAACGTCAAAGTTGAAAATTGTAAAATTTAATTTATAATTTCTTGTGAAAATTCAATTTAATTTATTTATGAGTTATAAACAAATATCAACCACTCTCATCTGAGAGATGAAAGTTTGATTATAGCGACTAGAATTGGTATATCAAGCTAAATCTTATTTGAGTCTTATGTTAGAAATCATGTCTAATTTATGTGCATCAGTATGCATATTAATATATGCATTAATTATATCATCAGTTACATTACAACTAGTAGCACTAAAGTAACCCCGTGCCCCCAAATGTCTACCCCAGTACTTTTGTGTGAATATTGGCAATTCCTCTTGCATCTTCTTTGAAGATCTGCCTTTCGCTTTTTGTACAAATTCACAGATTCTTATATGAGGTGGCATATTAGCAAAAATGTGTATATGATCGCTTGATACTACTCCATTTTCTATTTTAATACCTAATGCTGTTGCTACCTGTGCAATAATTTCTCGAACCCTCTTTTTTATATCGTAAGTTAATATCTTAATATATTAATATCTTATATCGATACTTTGTAATCCACACTATGTGATAGCGATGATAGTAAATTGTATGGGATTTCCTGCTGTAATGTTCATAGTGCTTATGATGCTAACGCATCATGACACACATGACAAGCTAAAGCTTCTTCATCTGGAAGATGGAGGGGGGGTGTACCTCCCAAGAGGGTATCAAGCGTAAGCGTCTGGTAAAGGCGGTTTATAAAAGTACAAGGGTTGTACTATTATTCTATAGTATTAATAACATTAGGAATAATAGTGTGATGAGTATTAGAAG
>CAZJDC010000089.1:0-4736 GCA_964544715.1 uncultured Rickettsia sp.
TATAAATTGCTAGTAGCAGCGAATATAGCATCCATAAATGAATTGGCAAACTTGCTTCAAAATAACTCGTTTGCGTAAGGTGAGTTAATAACTGTTTGTAGTACAGTATTCATCCGTGTAGCACCTGTTGTGATATTAGCACTAGAGAAATTAGTATTATCAGCTTGTTGTTGAGTGTTGCTTGAGCTTACTGTTTTGAATTGTAAACTTGTTTCAAGTTGTTGTTCTTGTAACTGAGTTTGGTTTTTATGATTAAATTCATTTTTTTTCATTTTGAAAAATTGTAGATTTATTAGATCTAGATTTATTAGATCTAGATTTATTAGATCTAGATTTATTAGATATATTTTTATTAGATATATTTTTATTATTGTCTCATCCAAACTTTTTTGGGGTTGAGGTAAAATTTCTTTGGGTTTGACCCCAAAGTTTTTTGGAGTTGGTGCAAAATTTTTTTTCATTTTTAGGTGATATTTTGCTAGAAGCAGGTTGGAAATTTCTAGCTAGCTTAATACAAGGAGTATTACGGCATTTAATGCCATATTTCACGACTGTTGCGTTGTAAACTTGAATAAAGCCACTTTTTTGTAACTCAAGTAGTCACTGTCTTACACGTTCTTGACAAACGCCTAGGGACTCTTGAAAGAAATTATAGGTTTCCTTAAGTTCATCAATGTTATTATTATGATAGATTTGCATGCGGAAGACTATAAGAGATAGTAGCTGTCTTGCAGTCTTACTTAATATCTTGCCATTATGAGATGAGAGATTACTCCATTCAGGAGGGATAAAATTACTAACACAATTATAGAAAATAGTAGGGTTATTATCACGCTCATTATGGATTACACAATCAGGAGTGAAATGTGAGCAGCATATAGTGTGCATAAGACCTCAACGTAAACATCAGTTTATAAGAGGCACACAAGGCAATTATAGTACTATTTTTCAAAAAGTGATGAGCATATAAGCAGCATATGGAGTATTGAGCTAAAATTAGCAGATTAAGAAACACCTGATTTTATGGTGGTGGGCGATAGGGGATTCGAACCTCTGACCTTTACGATGTCAACGTAATGCTCTAACCAACTGAGCTAATCACCCTTAATATTTTTAAATTATATTATTTATTGTATAATATTCTGGATTTCAAGCTTTATTTACATTTATTTATATTATTTTAATAGTTTTGATTATGAATTTACAATCTACAGCTTTTGACTTTACTCAAAATTTTATTATTGCACTTGATGGTCCTGCTGCTTCCGGTAAAGGTACTATTGGGCTTATGCTTGCTGAAAAATTTTCTTTACAGTACTTTCAATCAAGTATCGTTTATAGGCAGCTTGCTTTGGGTTGTATTAGTCAGAAAATAGATATCGCAGATATAAATAAAGTAATTGCTTTATCTAAAAAAATAGATATTACAGGTACATTTGACTTAGAGGACGAAAATATAGGAGGCGTTGCTTCACAAATTGCTGTAATATCTGAGGTTAGGGAAAATTTAAATAAGCATTTAATAAACTTAATTAATACTACTCCTCGCATTCTTATGGAGGGTAGAGATATAGGGACAGTAGTTGCTCCTAATGCTGATTTTAAAATATTTATAACTGCCAGTCCTGAGGTTAGAGCTGAAAGGCGATATAAACAGTTGCAAGCCAAAGGTAAAGCATGTATACTTGACGCAATTTTACAACAGATAATTCTGCGTGATAAAAGAGATGAAGAGCGAGAAGTAGCACCTTTATTACCGGCTTTGGATGCTTTAGTGATTGATACTTCCAAACTTTCACCTTTATTGGTTGTAGAACAAATAACACAATTTATATTGAAAGAATAAAATAACTTGGTGCTTATAGTTGAGTGTATTTAGTAAGATGTTTTTCCAAACTCGCTTATAGGAAATGATATCACCACGGTAGGCGTTGCCTGTGTGGATCGATTTTTCCCCTATCATCCCGTGATTTATTCACGGAATCCAGTTAAAAAAATAATAATATTAGTATTTTTATTGTTTTTTTGGATGCCGTAGTCCAATAACTAGATGACCCCCAGGGCTTCTTCGATCCATGTTGGTAATGTGGAAAATATCTTTTTTTTTATTAACCCTTTAATTAAAGATGATTTATTAGTTCAGCACCACTAATATTTACGAGAAAAATATGACAACAAAATTAAAACAAAGATTCGTTCCACAACTTGCAGCAGTTAATCATGAATTTGAAGATGATTTTTCTAAAATGCTTGAAACTGTTGATACGAGTCATATAAAACCAGGAACAGTAGTAAAAGGTCAAGTAGTTGATGTTAATGCAGTAGTGGTTGTTGACGTTGGATTAAAAAATGAAGGTAGAATACCTAAATCTGAATTTTTATTATCACCGGCACATAAATTACCTGAGATTGGTGATTTAGTTGATGTTTATATTGAAAAAACTGAAGGGCATAGCGGTAAAATCCTAAGCCGTGAAAAAGCGATAAAAGAAGAATTATGGGGTCAGCTAGAACTTATGTGTAGCAAAGGTGAGTTTGTTGATGGTACAATTTTTGGTCGTGTAAAAGGTGGATTTACTGTTGATTTATCTGGTGTTGTAGCGTTTTTACCAGGAAGCCAAGTGGATGTTAGACCAATTAAAGATCCTATCGCTATAATGAATATTATGCAGCCGTTTAAAATCCTTAGTATGGATAAAAAGCTTGGGAATATAGTCGTTTCAAGAAGAGCTATATTAGAAGAATCACGTTCTGAAGCTAGAGACGAGATGCTATCTAAAATCAAGGAAGGAATGATCCTTGAAGGAACAGTAAAGAATATTACAGATTATGGTGCATTCATTGATCTTGGTAGTGTTGATGGTTTGCTGCACTTAACTGATATTTCATGGGGTAGAGTTAACCACCCATCAGAATTGTTAGAGTTTAATCAAAAAGTTAAAGTAATGGTTATCAAGTTTAACGAAGAGACCAAAAGAATATCTCTTGGTATGAAGCAACTTGATTATAACCCATGGGAAAAAATTAAAGAAGAATTCCCTGTAGGTAAAAAAATGACTGGAAAAGTCACCAATTTTGCTGATTATGGTGTGTTTATTGAATTAAAAGATGGTCTAGAGGGTCTTGTTCACTCAAGTGAAATGAGCTGGCTTAAATCTAATCAAAATCCTAGAAAGACCCTTAATATAGGTCAAGAAGTAGAATTCATGGTTTTAGAAGTTGATACGGAAAAACATCGTATTTCTTTAAGTATTAAGCAATGCCAACCAAATCCTTTAATAAAATTTGCTGAAACTAATCCTGTTGGGACAGTGATCAAAGCTCCAATTAGAAACATTACTGATTTTGGAATCTTTGTTGTACTTGGTGATAATTTAGATGGCATGATTCATGAAGATGATATTAGCTGGGAAGATAATGGCAATGAGTTACTTAAAACATACAAAAAAGGTGATGAAGTAGATTGCAAAGTGCTAACGATCAATATTGAAAAAGAGCAAATTAGCTTAGGTATTAAGCAATTAACTCCTAATCCATATCAAGGAATTGTTGATGAATATAAAAAAGGAACAGTAGTTAAAGCTGTTGTAACAGCAATCAAAGATGATGGATTAGAAGTATTAGTAAACGATAAAACAGCAGGATTTGTTAAAAAATCTGATTTATCAGATGAAAAAGAAGAACAAAAACCTGAAATGTTTGCAGTAAATCAAGAAATCGAAGTGAAAGTTGTTTCTATCGAAAAGTTAACCAATATAATTTTATTATCGATAAAAGCCCATAAAATAGCAGAGCGTCAAAAAACTCTTAAAGAATATGGTTCTAGTGATAATACAACCAATATGGGCGACATACTTGCTAATGCTTTAGAAGATAGTAAGAAGTAGTTAATCTTTGTCATTGTGAGGAGGAAGATATAAGTTTCGACTAGGCAATCTTAGGAATCCTATACTGTTTCATGAGATTGCCGAGTCGGCTATTAAAAGAACCTCCTCGCAATGACGGTGTGATACATAACTTTCCAACAAAAAACTTTAAGGAAAAATATCCAATGTCCTACGTACCGATAGTAATTGAACAGACCTCTAGAGGCGAACGTGCTTATGATATATATTCAAGATTATTAAAAGAACGTATAATTTTTGTATGTGGTCCTATTGAAGATCATATGGCAAATTTAATTACTGCTCAGTTATTGTTCCTTGAGGCAGCAAATCCGGAAAAAGATATATTTATGTATATAAATTCTCCTGGAGGAGTTGTAACAGATGGTCTGGCAATTTATGATACTATGCAATATATCAAGCCTCAAGTAGCTACTCTTTGTATTGGTCAAGCTTGTTCTATGGGATCATTTTTACTTTGTGGGGGTGAAGAAGGGATGAGATACAGCCTGCCGCATAGCCGTATTATGATTCACCAACCATCCGGAGGTTATAGAGGACAGGCGACAGATATAGAAATTCATGCTCAAGAAACACTGAAAATTAAAAAAATCCTTAATAGTTTATATAGTAAACATACAGGACAAGATGTAAAGCATGTTGAAAAAAGTATGGAACGTGATAATTTTATGTCACCTGAAGAAGCAAAAAAATTCGGGATAATCGATAAAATAATTACACACAGAGATATTAAGTTATTAAAAGATAAGGAATAAATTTGGCTCTATCACAATAAGTGTAGACATTTTAAAATAGGCATTAAATTCGACCCTCAAGTCATACTCTTGGTGG
>CAZJDC010000090.1:0-4732 GCA_964544715.1 uncultured Rickettsia sp.
TAATTTACTTATATATTCAGGTACATTATCACAGCTTATAGATTTTGGCTTTCCTAGCCATTCTATAATTTGATCTAGTGATCTTATGACTCTTCCTGTCGGCAATGCACAGTCAATCTCAATCCCAATACCCCCTTCCATATTAAAGTCATCAATCACATTAAATAAACTATATTTTCTTCCATTCTCTAAACTATCTTGCTAAAGTTCCATAGATCAGCAATCATTTATTGTATTAGGCACTATAACCTTTTCAGGTTTCTCGTGAAGTACCCCCCTTCGCTTAGGATTTATTCTCATATTTAGTGCTAATTCCTGATATATTAAGTATACATGTTTATGATTTCATCCGAAACCTTTGATATTACGTAAATATAAAAAGCCAAGACCAAAAAAAAAGCCCCAGTTCTTTTGATTACCAACTAAATGCATTAGCAAACTAGCTATAACATCATCCTCAGATGATAGTTTACTCTTAATATCTATAGCATATTTCGCCTGACACAAAAGATTTTGCATGCAGTGCTTATAGCAATATCTTTTTCTTCAGTATTATTTTAGTCATCTCTCACATTTGAGATGGCTTCCTTACTTTTTTTAAGTACTGCCTTTAATATATCAGCTCTTAACCTTTCCTCAGCATACATCTTTTTAAGTCGAGCATTTTTCCCATGCTAACTCTTTTAGTTTGGTAATCATCGTTAAATCCATACCTCCATACCTTGATCGCTTTGGCTATCACTACGTGTTGATATTGTCATATTTTAGAATCTCCTTTTTTATTAGGAGAAAATTCTACTCCTTTTGTCGATTGTTTTTGGGAAGGATTACCCTCATGTTTATTATGAACTTTACCCTGCATAATTAGACTTTGTACTACCTGAATATTGAGAGCAAAACCTTTTTGCAGTACAAACTCATCAAGTCTTATTTTTATCATTATAAGTTAAGTAATACTTGATTTTGTAGTTTAAACAATTCAAAAGCACCTGCTTTTGCAAGTTTTAACATTTCTAAAAATTGCTCTTCAGAAAAAGGTTTTTTTTCTGCTGTTCCTTGAATTTCAATTAAGTTTCCGTTACCTGCAAACACAAAATTACTATCTACTTCAGCGTCACTATCTTCCAAATAATCCAAATCCAATATAGGCTGATCTTTATATATACCGCAAGAAACAGCAGCAACCTGGTTAATTAATGGATTTACTTTTAAAATTCTTTTTTTCATTAACGATCTAATAGCTACATGCAAAGCTACATAACTTGCTGTTATAGCAGCAGTTCTAGTACCTCCGTCGGCATTAATAACATCACAATCTATGATCATTTGTCGCTCACCCAGTTTTTGCAAGTCAATGATCGAACGCATCGTTCTGCCTATTAAACGCTGTATCTCTTGCGTTCTGCCTGACTGCTTACCTTGCACCGCTTCCCTTTTATTACGCTGAGATGTAGAACCTGGAAGCATCCCATATTCTGCAGTAATCCATCCTCTGTTTTGGTTACGTAAAAATGGTGGCATTGTCGTATCATAACTTGCACTACATATCACATGAGTGTTGCCTATTTTAATAAGACATGAGCCTTCTGCGTTAATAAGAGGAGATAATTCTAACGAAATTGGACGTAATTGATTGCTTTTTCTGCCTGAATGCCTCATACTCATAATGTAAATTTATACCTCTAATAGATGAAGAATAGGTATACGAAGTTTTCTTTGGAAAAGAGCTTGGAGTCTATAAGACAAGGAACGGAGCGTATGCTTTAATACGTGAGTACCGCAGAACTTATAAGACGACGCCAGTTTTTTAAATAAAACGAGTATACCCTATTGAAAAATTTAGATTATTCATTATATCTTATACTATAAGTAAATCAATAATAGTTATATTATGATAGATAATAATCTAGAAAACAAGGAAGAAGAAATAAACGATATTATCGAAGAAACACAAACTACTGATAGTAGTTCAGAAATAGCGGATTTAAAAGCCCAAATAGAGGAGCTAAAAGATAAGCTAATTAGAGCAAGTGCTGAAATGGATAATTCAAGGAAACGTTTAGAAAAAGCACGTGATGAAGCAAGAGATTATGCAATTACTACATTCGCTAAAGAGCTTCTAAACGTTAACGATAACTTATCCAGAGCATTAGAATATAAGCCGCTAGACACTTCAGTAGAAGTAACTAACATTATTGCCGGTGTTCAGATGACTAAAGATGAGCTAGATAAAGTATTTCATAAGCACCATATAGAAGAAATAAAGCCGGAAATAGGATCAATGTTTGATTATAATTTGCATAATGCAATTTCTCAAATAGATCATCCTGATCATGAACCTAATAGTGTTATTAACATAATGCAGGTTGGCTATAAAATTAAAAATAGATTACTTCGTCCTGCGACTGTTCAAGTAACAAAAAAGTCTAATGTATAGTCTATTTGGAGGTATAAATCTCCATCTTCCAGATGGAAGAAGCTTTATAGCTTGCTATGTGTGTATCGTGATGCGTTAGCATCATAGGCACTATAACACATTACAGCAGGAAATCCCCCATACAGTTTACTATCATCGCTATCACATAGTGTGGATTACAAAGTATCGATATAAGTGGTATTAACTTACGATATAACAAAGAGGCTTCGAGAAATTATTGCACACAAATAGCAACAGAATTAGGTGTTATAAATAAGCAAATGGAGTAGTATCAAGCGATCATATACACATTTTTGTTAATATTCCACCTCGTATCAAAATCTGTGAATTTGTACAAAAAACGAAAGGCATATCTTCAAAAAAGATGTAAGAGGAATTTCCAACATTCACACAAAAGTACTGGGGTAGACATTTGGGGGCACGGGGTTACTTTAGTGCTACTAGTGGTAGTGTGACTGATGATATAATTAATGAATATATTCATAAGCATATTGATGCACATGAATCAGACATGATTTCTCACATAAGACTCAAATAAGCTTTAGCTTAGATATGAGACTTCTAGTCGCTATAATCAAACTTTTATCTCTCAGATGAGAAGTAGTTGATTTATCTCATATACCAATTTTTTATTTATCTAAGAGTATAGTATGAATAAAACCGCTATATTTTGGCTTTTTTTTATAGGAATTTTTATAAGCGGTTTTATGCTCATTTCAGAAGCAGTAAAACCATTTTTTATTGCTTTTATAATTTCTTATTTACTACAGCCTGCCATAGATTGTGTCGCATCAAAATTTGAGCTATCAAATAAGGTTTCGTCTATTATAGTTTACTTGATATTTTTAAGTATATTTTTTACTACACTTACACTTTTAGTACCAGTAATTTACGAACAAATTTCTACTGTTATAAATAATATACCTATATATAAGAATTATTTTCAAGCAGAGATCTTACCGCCTATAATGACAAAAATTTATGCTGTGGAGCCTAATGTTGCTGACAAGATACGAGGTTCTTTAAGTAATTTCATAAATAGCATATTCACCATACTTGGTAGTCTTGCTAATAATTTTTGGCACTATACTCTCATTACAATTAATATATTTGTCTTATTTTTACTGATCCCTATAATATTGTTTTATTTTTTACGCGATTGGACAAGCATTATCAAAAATATGCAATCATTATTACCACTAACAAGTAGGCATAAAATCCTTGGAATATTATCCTCTATTAATAGCCTGCTTGCCGCTTATATAAGAGGTCAGCTAAATATTTGTCTATTATTGTCAATTTATTATAGTATCTCATTTAGTATCATAGGCATCGACCTTGCTCTTTTACTTGGAATCCTAACAGGATTTTTAGTTATTATCCCTTTTATCGGCACCTTTATTTCTTTCTTTCTCACGCTAACTATCGGATATTTAACATTTAATGCGACTACACAGCTATGTTATATAATGGTAATTTACCTAATAGGAAATATTTGTGAATCATATATTCTCACACCTAAAATTATTGGTGATAAAATAGGTCTGCACCCGCTTTGGATTATATTCTCAATTTTTGCCTGTGGTAATTTATTTGGAATCATAGGAATATTTTTTGCTATACCAATCGCCGGTATTACTAAAATTTTACTTTTTAATTTAATTAAGTTCTATAAATCCAGTAAATTCTATCGCTTAGAGTAGTAAAAAGACGTTTCATACCGTGGCGACATTGTTACGTTTGCTATATCCACCATTGTCATCACGTGGCTTGTCCATGAGATCCAGAAAAAAGCAATATAAATCAAGCTTTTTTATTTGTATTTTTTACTGGACCATGTGGACAAGCCACGGGGTTGACCCCCTACTACTGGATAAAAACACCTTATACCAAAAAGGCTCAAGTAAACTAATGGTGTGCAATAGATAGTAAACAATAACTTCCAGCTATAGCTATTCATTATCAATTTCCATATTTGTTCAACAGAAAAAATATTAAAAGCTGCCATAAAACTAATCACAAAATAACTCAATACTTTATTGCATAGACCTCTTACGAAACTAGCATTTTAGGTATAAAGGTTCTATTAAGTACTTAATTTGTAGTAATAATGAGATTCGATCAAGTTAAAGAGTTAGAGGATAAAAGATTTCGTTGGTTAACAGGAGTAAAGAAGGGGACTGTTTAATGATGGTGGATATTTTAAGGTAAGCTGATAGTCTTAAGAAATCACAAGGTGATTGTAAGAGAATAAGCTCAATCTAGAGGATCAGTTGCTTGTGCCCTTGAGTATCT
>CAZJDC010000091.1:0-4709 GCA_964544715.1 uncultured Rickettsia sp.
CTAACGATGACTCTGTGTTTAAGACTTTATACTTGACAATTGACTATATTACGCGCAAATGGACTATGCCTATCCGCAATTGGGAAGAGGCCATGGCTCACTTTTTGATAAAATTCGAGGATCGAATTTAATGCCTATTTTAAAATGTCCACACTTATTTGGAAAGAGCCAAAAAATTAGCTGTTGAAAAAAATAATGAAATCTTGTATCTTGAATACTCATCTGACAGTCAAAATTTCACTGACAATCAGGTGCAAAATTTATAGTGTCTGTAAGATCAAATCTTAACTTCTACAATTGTGAGGTCGTTGTTTGATCTTGTTGCCAAGCACGTAATAAACTTATTAAATATACTATTGTAAATATAGTAGATACATCGTTTGCACCTTATATTTTTATAACTTCAACTTTCAATTCTGTGATGTTGATTATATATCTAAATAGACGATGCAGCCAACTTTTTAAGTTCATTGAGAATACCTGTCTACACATTCTTCATAATTTCTAAATAATTATAATTAACCTTGCCATTTGCAAGTAGCGGTATTTCAGGCAAAGTAGCAATTACTTTCGGTACATAAAGTAAAGAGACTTGTGCTTTGCGTACATTATTTGTAAAATTTTCTTTATTTATAATAGTACTGGTAGTAAATAAAATAATTTTTTTCCCTTGTGTTTCATCTTGCGTGGCAATTACAGTGTGCAGAGAACTAGGATCAATCTCACTTGCAAGCTCTTCGACTTTTGTAAGAGAAATCATTTCACCAGATATTTTAGCAAATCTTTTTAAACGTCCTAATATGGTTATATATCCTTCTTCATCGATTGTAACTATATCACCTGTATCGTGCCATTCTTTATAAATATAGTTACCGCTTTCGTCTAAGTAACCAAGCATGACATTAGGACCACGAATTAATAAGCGTCCCCCTTCATCTATCCCTTCAATTTTTTCAATTTTATATTCAATCTTTGATAATAATCTCCCAACAGTACCCGCTTTGTTATGCATAGGGGTATTACAGGCAATGATAGGCGAGCTTTCCGTTATACCATATCCTTCAAAAATACGTATACCATATTTATTAAGCCAGAATTGCCTTGTAGTTTCTTTTAGTTTTTCGCTACCTGCAAAGATATAACGTAATGAATAAAAGTCATACGGATGAGCATAATTGGCATAACCATTTAAAAAAGTATCAGTTGAAATTAATATAGTGGCTCCAACATCATATACCATTTCTGGTATGCTGCGGTAATTTAAAGGTGAGGGGTATAGAAACAGCTTAATGCCGTTTAAGGTTGTGAGGATTGCTCCACTAAGACCAAAGCAGTGGAATAGTGGCAGTGAGTTAAATACTATATCATCAGGGCTAAAAGGTATTTTAGCAGTTGTCTGATATCTATTAGCTTGGAGGTTTCTGTGAGATAACATTACAGCTTTAGGCTCTCCTTCGGTACCCGAAGTAAAAACTATTACTGCTGGCTTTGCATCATCATGATTACAGCCAAAATATTTATAATAAGTTTTAGAAAAACGAACGCCCATTGAAGCTTTTAATTTTAGAGCTAGGTTGATTTGGTTTTTCAAATCTTCTAAATATATTACTGTAATACCAAAATCTAATAAATTAGTTATTAATTCATGCAAATTTGCTTTTTCTACGAATTGTTTTGAAGTATAAACAACTTTTAGTTGTCCTGTTTTACAGGAGTTAATAATAGTACTTATTCTGCTGCTCCAATTAATTATAGCTGGAATAAACCCGCTAAATTGCATAGCATAAAAGGTAATTAGTGTATTAGTCGTGTTAGGAAGCATTAGACCTAAATGCTTGCCAAAAATATTATTTCTTTTGATTAAATCACCAATAATAAAAGATTTAAGTATTAAATCTCGATAAGTAGCTTTGTTATTTTCAAAATCATTGACTATTATTTTCTTAAATCCATAAAGTTTTGCAGCTTCTATTAGCGATACACATAAAGTATTCTTATAATCTGAACTCTCAAACATCATATCAGCCATAATATCATATAGAGTTCTTGCGATATATTGGCGTCTTTCTTGACCTGATGCAGCACCAATATCAGCAAATTTTACCGGAGGCAGAACAGTAACAGTAATTTTAGGAAATATTTTTCTCTTTAATATATTTTGTAGTTTTGAGAAATGAGTGAATTGTGTGCCATCTATTCTAACCGGTAAAATAGTTGCGTTTGCTTTATCAGCAATCATTCCAGAACCTTCGTAAATCTTCATTAAAGAGCCGGTAACACTTATTCTACCCTCCGGAAAAATAGCTATTTTACGATCATTTTGTACTTCTTTTATTAAGGTCTTAATTGCCATTGGATTATTTGGATCAACAGGCAAAGTATTAGCCATACGTAAGAAAGGTCTAATCCACCATATTGTCCGTATATCAGGGCTTATTGCAAAGGTCATTTCCTCTTTTAGATAGGTTGCAATTAAAGGTGGATCTAGATATGAAATATGATTAGCAATTACTACTACTTTATTGCCTGCTTTTTGTAAGTTCTCAAGCCCTTTAACTTCAACCTTATACATGAAATCAAACCAAAATTGGAATATTTTACGCAGAACAGGATACGGAATAATTTTAACTTCAGGGATTAAGCGATAAATATAGATAGTAACAATGATATTAGATAGACTGATCAATAATATTATCCAAGGTATTGGAAAATTTAAATAAAATAATAATGATAGGATCATAGTTGATCCTACCATAAAGATAGAATTAATGAGGTTATTAACAGCAATAATACGGCTGCGGTAAGCGGGATTTACGTAATGCTGTAATATAGCAAAAAGAGGTACGATATATAAACCTCCAATTACTGCTAAAAAGAATAGATCAATAACTATTCGCCAATTATGCCTTTTTGATAAAAATATAAAAATACTTTTTATCTGAGCTGGTTCATAAGTAACTGAACTAATTCTACTAGCAAAAAATAAATCGATGCCGAAAATACTAATGCCAAGAGCTGAAATAAAGAGATATTTAATAGTAATTTCGTCTTCAAATATTTTGCTACATAAAAATGAACCAACACCAACGCCAAGCGAGAAAACTGCTAAAAATAAATTAGCAACATTCTCATCAGCTTTAAAGGTTATTTTAGCAAGTAAAGGTATCTGAGAAATTAGAGCAGCTCCAATAAACCAAAACCATGAAATACCTAGTATTGCTAAATATATCTGATTTTTTGTTTGAACATATCTTATCATATTTAGGCTTTCGCTTAGGATATCAAAATTTATCTTAATATCATGATTCGTGTTATTTGATTTTGGTGTAGTAAGGCTTGAAATAAAACCAATAGGTGCAATTATAACTAAGGAATAAATTATGAAATTATTACTGATTGTGTAATAGCTGCCGATTATAGTACCAATAAAAATAGCGATGACAGTTCCAGCCTCAACAAAACCATTAGCACCGAGTAACTCATCTTTACTTAAATGATCAGGCAATACGCTATATTTAATTGGACCAAAGAAAGTGGAGTAAATACCCATTAGGCAAATAGAGCAGAGTAGCACTATAATATTAGTATTATGGAAACCATAAATAGCAAAAGAGATTGTAGCAATTTCGCAAGCTTTTATGATTTTAATAAGAGTAGAGCGTTCATATTTATCAGCAATTTGCCCTGCTATGCTTGCAAATATTATACAAGGTAGAACAAAAATAGCATTGGTAACTAAAACGAGTAAGTTGTTTAATTTGTTTAAAGAACCGACAACTTCATAAGTAATTAAAATTACAAGAGCATTTTTTAAAATGTTATCGTTAAGACAACTACATAATTGTACTATAAAATTCGGTAAGAATCGTCTATCCTTAAAAAGATATAATTTATTTGAATCCATAGTATGTATACTTTATTAAGTTTTTGTCATTGTGAGGAGGTTTTGTTGTATGGATCGGAAAGCATCTTCGGTGTGCTTGTCCATGGCATCCAGAAAAATAACTAAAAATATCAATAACATTGATATTTTTAACTGGATCTCGTGAATACATCATTGGGATGACAGAGGATACATGATTTTTAATCATTACTCTAGGTTTGAATTATTGTCAAATATATTATGCAATTTATATGAACATTTCAAATTATATGGCTTTTTTTGTGATTTTTGTTTATTTTTTGTACTGGGTTTTTGTAATAACATTTTTTCTTTTTTTGATAAATTTGACATTTTAGACAATGTTTTCAACATTGCATCTATATCTCCCTTAATTACAGGCAATATTTGTGGCTTTCTATTTATATCAGATTTATTGTCAACGATTCCTATTTTCCGTTACTTTGTTTGTTATTTCTAATAAAGTCTCTTCATTAAAATTTGCAAATTTATTAAATACCTTTATTTAACTTAATGTTTTCTAATCTTTGTAGTAATTATACCCATTATTTTTTTTGCTATTTATAACTAACGTCGGATAAAAATTCTTCTCTAGTTTGTTGAGTAAACTATTGTTTAGTTGATTGGTTAATATTTTCATTACGTTTGTTTTAGTTGAATTATTTAAATGTAATATTTTCAGGAGTTTGCACTTAGCAAAATTGTGTATCAGTTAAAAGCCATCTAATGTTGTTCTGAATTGATGTTTTTATCACTTCCCAAGTTTGTTGATATAAAGTAATTTTTTCATTTATCCTACTTTTATTCA
>CAZJDC010000092.1:0-4701 GCA_964544715.1 uncultured Rickettsia sp.
CAAGTAAGAAAAATTGCCGGTGATTTTGATAATTTTTTTGATGCTGTTTTCTATGTCCTTAAAATAGTCACTACCTATTTAACTTAAGCTATAGCACTATAATACCTGAAATAGCTTTAGTGATTGACATAAGAGGAGTGTGTAATGCTGGTGTTACTTTTCACACTACATAATAACCAAAAAAAGAAGCTAGTACAAAGACTGTTATAGCAAACACTAAAAGATCTGATAGTAGAAGCTGCAACTTGCGATCTGTTATCTATTACCAAATCTTTTAATTTCTCTGATAGTTCTTGGGCGTTGTGAGCAATTTCACTAGCTTGCTTAGCTATTATTGGTAATTGATTTATATTGTTCTCTTAATTATTGTGTATTTTGTCATACCGCGGGGCTCTGCAGAAGCTCAACTTGGAAAAGAGCTAAAGAAGTCTAAAGACCTCGGAGCGGAGCGTACACTTTAGTATGTGGCTACCTGCGATCTTATAAGACGACGTAGCCAATTTCTCAAGTTCATCGAGTATATTTTTCATTCACGATTTTTCCGTCTTTAGTAATCAACATAGACTGCACTAACTCATCATCCATATTAAGTTTGGCGTCTTGGAGTGCATAGTTTAAAAAATTATATAAATTCTTGGAATATAATTTTGAGCTATCAGTTGCAATTTTAGCAGCAAGGTTTGATAAACCTAGTATAGTAACGCCGTGCTTAGTGACTATTTCGTCGAGTTCTGAACCTTCAACATTTCCACCTGTTGCGGTTACTATGTCAACAATAATTGATCCATACTTCATTAATTGAAGTATTTTGTCTGTAACTAGCCAAGGTGCTTTTTTCGCTGGAATTTGCACAGTAGTAATAACTATATCATAGTTTTTAATGATTTTTGCTAAAAATTCCTCTTGTTTAGCTTTATATCTTTCAGAGCTTTCACTAGCATAGCCTGATTTATCTTGTAGATCCTCTTGCAGTTCTGGCAAAACGAATTTAGCACCTAAACTCTCTACTTGTTCCTTTGTTACCGATCTTACGTCATATCCTGCAACGATGCTACCAAGTCTTTTTGCTGTTGCAATGGCCTGAAGACCTGCAACACTGATGCCCAATATTAGAGTTTTACAAGGTAAAACAGTACCTGCTGCTGTCATCATCATTGGAAAAAAGGCTTTGGTATAATGATACCTTACCTCAATCACCGCTCTATATCCCTACTAAGTTACTTTGCGAAGATAGAGCATCCATATGCTGGGCTTTAGTGATCCTTGATACTAGCTCCATAGCACAAAGCTAGTTAGATTTTTTTAGCTGCTGCTTAATATATTTGTGACTTAAATAAGGCGATAGAAGTCCGATAATAACAGCCCCTTTTTTTTGCAAATTCAAGCTCGCTATAGTTAGCACTAACAGGCAATGGCTGAACCTTTAATATAATATCAGCATTAGAGATAATTTCGAGTGGTACTGCAGATATTTTAGCACCTACTGCTATATATTCTTCATCAAGAAAGCCGGTATGAGCTCCTATATCTTTCTCGACAGTAAAAGCAAAACCTTTTTTAACTAAAAGGCTCTAGCTACTTCAGGTGTGATAGCAACTCGTGTTGCGTGCTTTACTTTTTCTTTTAAGGCAACAATTTTCATAAATACTATTTGTTTTAACTATAAAACTAAGGTAGTTTAGTATAATTTAAATTATAAAATAATGACAATGAAAAAGATATTTTTTTTAATTATCGTTTGTATTTTTACAAATTCGATTGTGGCATTTGGATTAGATGATAAATCAGCTATTTTAGAGCTAAGAACATATCTGGGTACGATGAAATCGATTGCAGTAGATTTTACACAAGAAGATTCTAAAGGTAATATAGCTCAAGGAAAATTATTGATCAGCAAACCTTATAATTTCAGATGTAATTATTATTCTCCTTTCCCTATAATTATAGTAGGTACTAAAAATTTTGTATCGATGTATGATTATGATATGGAGCAAGTAAGCCGTATAGCTAGGGATGAAAATATATTTAATTTTTTACTTGAGGATAATAAAAATTTCGACAAAGATTTTATAGTTGAATCAGTTGCCAGTGAAAAAGATCTCTTGAGGATTAATATCTATCATAAAGTAACGGATCGACATAGTGAAATTACTTTAGATAAAGCTAATAAACAAATTGAGTTGCTTAAAATATTTGAGGATACTAATGTAGTCACTATTAAATTTGATAAGATAGTTAAAGTACAAAAATTTGATGAAGATTTATTCAAGTTAAAAAATCCTGAGATATTTGGTCCACCTAATAGGTTAACAAAATCAGAAATAGAAAAAAAATATGTTGTTTCTTCTAGCCAAAAAGGTTATGTTAATTATGCTAGTAGTGGGCATTGTGCTTGTTTAGTTGGTCAGGTCTGAAAAGAAGCAGCCAGGGCGGGATATAATGGGTTATTACTAGCATTACTCGAAGTATTTTTAAAATTAAATTTTAAGAATACTTCGAGTAAATACCTTATATAAAGTCGTACCGTAGCTTGTACCTGCGGAGTCTTGTATCATAGATTGAGTCCTTATTAGATGCCCTGATCAAAGTCACGGCATGACATAATCATTCTAAAATTTAAATAGTGAACGATATAAATTCAAATAATCAATATATCCCTTTTGCTAGGAAATACCGCCCGAGTAGCTTTGCTGAGCTGCATGGGCAGGAGGTACTTGTAAAAGTCTTAAGTTATACGATCCTAAAGAATCGTCTAGCTGGCGGGTATCTTTTAACAGGTATTAGGGGAGTAGGTAAAACTACCTCCGCTCGTATTATTGCTAAAGCTGTAAACTGCTCTGCTTTGATTACTGAAGGTAATGATATTAAGACATGTGAGAAATGCGTAAACTGTACTAGTTTTAAAAATCATAATCACCCTGACATAATTGAAATCGATGCGGCAAGTAAAACTAGTGTTGATGATATACGCAGAATTATAGAGTCAGCTGAATACAAGCCGTTGCAAGGGAAATATAAAATATTTATTATTGATGAAGTACATATGCTATCTAAAGGTGCTTTTAATGCATTGCTTAAAACACTAGAAGAGCCGCCTCCACATGTGATATTTATTTTTGCAACAACCGAAGTTCAAAAAATACCTGCAACGATTATTTCAAGATGTCAAAGATATGATTTAAAACGGCTTAGCTTTGAAGAAATTTTTAAGCTGCTTGAATATATAGTTAAAGAAGAAAATCTCAAAACAGATATAGAAAGTTTAAGAGTAATCGCTTATAAATCAGATGGTTCAGCGCGTGATGCCGTTTCTATGTTAGATCAGGCAACTAGTTTAGCTGCTAAATCTGGTAGTATAATTACAAGACACGTGATTAATCAAATGCTTGGACTTGTTGATAACAATGTTATACTAGAATTTAGTGAGTATATCACTAATAGAGATATTGCAAATAGTATTTCTCTAATAAATAAGCTTTATTCTTCTTCAGTTAATCTTGAAACATTTATAGAATCAGTATCAGAATTTATAGCTTATCTTAATAAGGTAAAGATGTTGCCTAGTTATAGCATGCCATTATATGAGTCATTCAATGATAGAATTAAAAATATTTTGGGTAAAATTAGTTTTCCACATTTATCAATTTTGTGGCAAATATATAGTAAAGGGGTAGCAGACATCAAAATTTCTTATAATCAACTTATTGAAACTGAAATGCTGATTATAAAATCAATATATTCAGCCTCGTTGCCATTGGATAATTCACCAAATGATTACAAAGATTTAAAACAACCTTCTACTGAAGAAATAAAAAAAAATTTTGAAATTGTAGATTTTCTTAAGTTTCTTTATGAAAATAATGAGATAGAAATATATTATTTCTTGTTGAACAGTATAGAGCTTAAAAATTTTTCTGATAATAAATTAGAAATTGTAAGTTCTGAGATAACAAACAAAATAAAAAAACAAATAGAAAATTTATTGTTTGCTTTTAGTAATCAAAAAATTGAAATTATA
Organism: uncultured Rickettsia sp.; assembly: GCA_964544715.1. Taxonomy (GTDB): domain Bacteria; phylum Pseudomonadota; class Alphaproteobacteria; order Rickettsiales; family Rickettsiaceae; genus Rickettsia. Next base: position 4,019 of record CAZJDC010000092.1, read on the forward strand.
ACATTAAAAGAGCAGCAACAAATGACACTAAAAAGTCAATTAATGAATAAAATTGAATCAGGTGATGGTTTTAGTTTAATAAAAAAACACTTTCCTGATGCAAAAATTATGGATATTTTACTACAAATCTCATGAATGAAATATAAATAATTTAAATTTCGTTCATGGAACCTAAAAATTAAAGGATAAAATTATGGTAAATTTTAATCAGTTTTTAAAACAAGCTCAGACAATGCAAAAAAAAATGCAAGAAGCACAAGAGCAAATGGCAAATACTAGATATAGTGGTAAAGCAGGTAGTGGGCTTGTAGAGATTATAGCAACAGGCAAAGGTGAAGTTGAAAAAGTGTCAATAGATACATCTCTACTAAAAGTAGCAGAAAAAGAGATGTTAGAGGATTTAATGAAAGTCGCCTTTAACGATGCAAAACAGAAATGTGATGAAGATTCACAAAATTCTATGTCAGGTGCTTTAAGCGGTATGAGCCTACCACCAGGCTTTAAAATGTAGAAGTTGGCATTTGATCTGACATCTTAAGATTAAAATTATAATAGTTTATTGGAAGTAATCTTATGATTGCTTTAAGAGCTATTATTTGAAGCAAATATGGATTCATCATCAAAGATAATTTTCAGTTAGTAAGTTTATAGTCAATTTATAAAAATCATAGGTTCGCATTTAC
>CAZJDC010000093.1:0-4629 GCA_964544715.1 uncultured Rickettsia sp.
CCTCCAGGTGATACAAGTATTCCACTCTTCTTAAGCTCATTTGATACTCTTAGCTCCATATGCTGGTATTCTATTACCATATCCATTACTGCCTTCTCTATCGCTGGATCAACTCTATTCGCTCTATTATTGGTTTTCTGCGACTAATTTCATACAACGCTTCTTCGCCACCAGTTTTATACAGTTCTTTAAATCTTTAATCACTATCTCTACTATATCCCATCGCTTTACATGCTGATGATATAATTCCAAGACTCTTAGCTAATTCAAGTAATCCTAATTTTGGCTTTATTATTTTTTGATTTAGATGCATCTCTAATCCTCCATTTCATATTTATCTTATTTTATAAATGTAAGATTAAATATCAACTATTATATTTAATAAGCTTTATTCTAGTAATTCAAAATTAGTAGATCCTTGTCAATTCTAAAGCCTTTAAAGCGTTCAAGCACTGACATACCAAGAAGAGAAACATCAAGATCACCAAGGCCAATATGCCCACCGACATCTTGAAACTCTTTGCCGATTACTACACTATCTAATTTTATAGGAGCTGCTTTATTCTCACCATTAGAAGTTAAATAGGTTCTAGAATATTTTAACTTGGTTAGATCAAACCCCAATTTTTGAGCATCTTCTTTGGTTAAAGCTACATCACTTGCTCCAGTATCAATCATAAAGCTTATTTTAACGTTATTCACAATAGCATCAATATAAAAATGTCCGTCTCCACTTCGAGCTATGATTATTTCACCAGCTTCCGTAGACCAGTTATATGATGGAATTAGCACTGATGCTACTCTTTGATAAGCATAATTTAACTCAAATCTAAAGGCATAACCAATTATTATAACTGAGAAAATTGCTACCCAAGCTGCTAATTGCAGGCAAAATTTACGTATTTTATTTTGACTTACAGCACTATAAATTATAGTAATTAATATTAATAACGATGCACAAAAACTTCCTATATTTTGTGGATCTTTAAAAAACTTTGGATAGTGTTGATTAACATATTTATATGTTAAGCCAGTTACAAATATAGTATTGCAAATTATAAATATAAGTTTTATATATTTTCTGTCCATGTTGAAAGTATAACAATTAATATCAGAAGTGGAATCTATCTTTTATTTTTGATACTTTGTGATTTATGCTTTTCTATAAAATAAGTACAAGAATGTACTTCTTTATAAAAAATCCCCGATATTTTCTAAAAACAACCGAGCCCTATGAGAAGTTGGTTTGTTAAAAAACTCTTGTGCTGACTGATTTGCTAGAATCTGTCCTTGATCCATAAAAATAATACGATCGGCTATTAGTTTTGCAAACTTTAAATGATGGGTTACTACTACCATACTCATTTGCTCTTTTAGTAAATTAATATTCTCGATTACATCCTTAATATTCTCAGGATCTAATGCTGATGTCGGTTCATCAAACAATAAAATTTCTGGCTTCATCATTAAAGCCCTTGCTATTGCAATACGTTGCTTCTGCCCACCAGACAAATTGGTTGGATATGAGTCAAACTTCTGACTTAGCCTAAATTTTTCAAGCAATTCTTTTGCTTTCAATGTAGCTTCATTTTTTGGAATTTTTAAAACATTCACCAGTGTATAAATCAGATTATCACCCACACTTAAATGTGGGAAAAGATTAAAATTCTGAAAAACCATACCAACTTTTAGCCGCAATTTTCTTCTATCTTTTGGCAATAGCTTTTTGCCATCCACAAGCAAAGTTCCACTAGTTGGTTCTTCTAAATTATTTAAAATACGTAGCAAAGTAGTCTTACCACCCCCTGACGGACCAATTATTACAGTAGTTTCTTTAGTAGTAAAACTTAAATCTATATTTTTTATTCCGTAATTTTTGCCGTAACGCTTACAGACTTTTGCTAATATAATCATATATTAAATTTATAACCATCATAAAGCGGCTTAACATTATCTGGAAGTATTTTTGTAATTTCATGATAATCTATAGTATGTCGCATATTTGTCAATAATATTTGTTCTGGTTTATATTTCTCTCGCCACTCTAATACCTTATCAAGACCTGCATGATTTTTATTTGAAGTATAATCCATACAATCTAAAATCCATACTTTTATATTTTGCAAAAATTTCTCTGACTCAGGTGGAAAATTAATAATATCAGTCGAATACACAAAATCACCTATCCGTAAACCTAAACTATCAATAGGACCATGATTTTGCCTAAAAAACTGTATTTCAATTGTGTTAATCTTGATTTTATCAAAAAAATTAACTTGTTTAGTTTTAAATATCTGACCTTGTATAAATAAATCCGAATTAAATAAATAATCAAATTTCTTATGTAAATTTGCTGCACTCTTACTATATATATATATTTCTAGAGCCTTCTTTTGCATGAAAGAAAATATTCGCAAATCATCAATTCCGTTAACGTGATCGGAATGATCATGCGTTAATATAGCACAATCAAGCTTACTTATTTTCTCTCTTAACAGTTGATATTTAATATCAAACCCAAAATCAACTAATATTTTACTATTGTCATCGTTGATATATATTGCTGATCTAGTTCTTTTATTGTACTTTGAATCTGATAGACATATGGAACAATCGCATCCGATTACCGGTACGCCCATAGATGCTCCGCAGCCCAGTATTGTTACCTGTAACATAAATTAATGTTTGAAGTTTTTTATAATTTTTGTGGTTTAAATCAAGAAATATTTTTATTTTTAAATAAAATTACTAATATCGGGATATTTGCATATATTTTAAGAATATTTTCTTTTTGTTTTAATATCGTTAATTTCGCCATAATATATATTATATACTGTATATATCTTTATATTCAACTAAAGAAAATCAAAAATGATAATGAACGACAAAATAAATTTTGGCATTTTTATAATAGATTAGTCGAAGTCGGGATAATATACGGCATATTTGGTTTGGTCTTTACTGCTCTTAAATTTACTGGTAATTTACCACGCCCTTATTGCAGCCTACCTGAGGGAAGTTTTATCACTATATTAAATACTGCAAGTGAAAGATGCTTATCGAGCTTTCCAAGTAGCCACACAGCACTTAGCGTTTTGGTAACGTATTTTATTTGGCATTATATTAAATTACCAGTGAAAATATTAATGATTTGTGTTATTATATTAGTATCTTTATCTCGCATTAGTCTTGGTATGCACTACCCAAGCGATATAATTTATGGTATTATTACCGGATTTATAACAATATCAATTGGTAAGGTAATTTACCGAATTTTTAAAAACAATTTGATAAAGAGAGTTGGTACTCTGTCATACCATGGTTTGACCACGGTATCCAGAAAATACTAAAATTAGTATTTTTATTTTTTTTCTGGATCTAGTTAGCAAGTGTGACGGGATAACAATAAAAAAGTATAACGCCAAATAAAACAAATACATGCTGTTATATCGAAAATATTTTATAAAAAATATCCTACCTCTGCTTATAGTCATTACTTTTTCAATGACTACCATGGTGTGGATTACTCAAGTATTAAAGCTTTTATATTTATTCGATAAAGGTATAAAGGTTATGGATTTTTTGAGTTTAATAATTTTAGTCCTACCTACCTTATTATTTATTCTATTACCTATCATAACAGTTATTACCATAATTTATATTTATAATAACTTAAAAATTGAGAGGCAATTAATTATATTACAAACTTCAGGAGTAGGTAACCTACAATTAGCCCTACCTGCTTTATATGTTGCATTGATAGTTGCATTACTTGCCTATTACGTATCTTCTACTGTCATGCCTTTATCACATATAAATTTAAAATCACGTTTAAGCTTTATAAAGAACAACTATATATCAGGTATGATTGAGGAAAAAACTTTTAACAAAATAACGAAAGATATTACTGTTTATATAGATAAAAAATCAGCAGGGAATATTATGAATGGTGTAATATTGTTTGATAACCGCAATGCTGATAACCCATCAGTAGTATTTGCAAATTCCGGCATGCTTGATATATACGAGAATGATCTCGTTTTTGAGCTTAGTAGAGGTAGCAGGCAAGAATATGACATAAATGGAAATTTAACACAACTAACTTTTGATTTATTAATGATAAAGCTACAAAATGATAATCCTTTAATATCAAAAAGAACAACGCATAATAAAGAAGCAAACGAATATTATATTGACGAATTGCTTGCACCTCCTGCTGATATAAATTCTATGAAAAGGATTAAGTTAATTGCCGAAGCTCATCAACGAATCATTTGGCCTTTATATAATTTTGTATTACCATTTTTAGCATTGGCGGTTTTCTTAAAATATCCTTACAGCAAAAAAACCACTTTTATGCCGATATTATTTGCTGCTTTATCAGTATTAATAGCTACTTCTATTCACTTTATATTACAAAATTTTGCTTCAAAAAATCTAGCTTTTATTTCTGCTTGCCACTTAAATATATGCCTCAATTTATTAATTGGGCTATATTTATTTATACGCAAAAGGGTATAGCTAAAATAGCTTGACCATTATAATGTACACATTATATTAGTCATAATGATACCTGTAGAAGTCAAGATTTGATATGACAGACACTATAAATTTTGCACTTGATTGTCA
>CAZJDC010000094.1:0-4622 GCA_964544715.1 uncultured Rickettsia sp.
AATCATTTTGCAATTAAATATAAATTGCTAGTAGTAGCGAATATAGCATCCATGAATGAATTGGTAAACTTGCGTCAAAATAACTCGTTTGCGTAAGGTGAGTTAATAATGAAAAATCAGCAACCAAGATAGAAGAAGGAGCATGCTGGCCTAATACGCATCGTAAGTTTTATGAAGTCACCATAGCAAATGATAAAGCCAATATCGCTATTACCATATTAGCGCAGATTGGTGAAATTTTATAGAGTCGAAGCTGATATAAGGCGGTTAGAACCTGATAAGAGGCTAGAGGGACGACAGAACAAATCTAAAATTTATTGGCTTTTTGCTTGATCAGACAGCGGTGGTCCATACTGCCGCTATTATCTATTCCATTATCGAAACTGCTAAGTTAAATAACATAAATCCTTGGAAATATTTACAAAAAGTACTTGAGATCATTCAGAATTATACTTCTGAGAAAATCGCGGATTTATTACCATGGAATCTTAAACTGGAATACTAACCTTTTGTCTAGACCATCTTTTTACCAGACAGTTACCTAAAAAACAGCATGAACCTTGAACATTCAAGATATCGTTCCTTTATTAATTTCTGAGTGCAGATACTTTCTTGCATCAATGCCTTTAATTTCAATAAATCTAGAAAATTTCTGGCGGTGCTAGCTGATCCTCAAACCGCCTTATCCTAAACTGGCGTTTAATAAGCATACTGATGCAAAATATTTTATCGTCTACTAAAGTTTTAAACTCTTGTAAGATTAATATATCAATTACTTCATTTAGCTTACTTTGTGCATCAGGACAAATTGATGCTGGTGCTATATAATAGATATAAAATCTTTTTGTTTATTAAAAATTATTTTTAATATTATTTCGTTATTCTGTAAGCATTTAGTATCATCCCATGGCAGCAGCGGCGTTACGTGGATCATATTCAATCTTGTCATCTAGTTTACTTGTAGCGGAATCCAGTAAAAATACTAATAACATTAGTATTTTTTATTGTTTTCTGGATGCCTCAGGTACAAACCAACTAGATGACACCAAAGGTGTTTTTTAATCCACGCACAATGCCATCACAGGGTGACACAGAGGGAACAGCAAACACAAAAGCCGTTTTCCCTTCCTTATCATTTTCTGCCCAAATTTTTCCACCATGCAGCTCTATTACCTTTTTACATAAGGCAAGCCCCATTCCTCTACCGCCTGCAGGTGTTCGGGTCTTTGAGCTTACGACAAACACACCGAATATACTTTGTAGTTCCTCTTTTGGTACACCTATTCCATCATCTTTGATAGTAAATAAAATATTATTGTCTTGCTTGTGTAAATCAATTTTTATGGTGCCTTCAGAACAATAACTAATAGCGTTAATTATTAAATTATCGAATGTATGGCTAATATAATGAGGATCACATTTAAATATTATGTTTTCTTCAATTTCAGATATAAATGCTAATTTCTTATTATTCCAGTATAATTTTTGACATATTTTAATTCTCTCATGCAATAACTCGCTTAAGTTTATGTTTTCTTTATTTAATTCATAGCCAAGACTTGATAGTTTTGCAAAATCTAAAATATTACTTATCAAACTATTTAATCTACTCGAACTTTTAGCTATAATCTCTACGGCACTACGACGTTGATCATCGTTAAATCTATCATAATTACTCCATAAGGTCTCGCCAAGGCTAATAAGACCGGTTAGAGGCGTATTAACTTCATGTTTTATGTTACGTAAAAACTCATGTTTTAAATCAAGTAATTTCTCTAGCTCCTGCTCTCTAAAACTAACTCTATGACCCAAGTGAGTGTTTTTTAGATTAACTAATCTCTCTTGCTCTTGCCTTGGTCTTAAGAAGACTATTAGTAACCCACTAAATAAAGTAAGGAAATATATCACTTTAAACTGGAAGTTATTTATACTAATTAATAGTTTTTCATCTATAAAATATTTATAAAACTCTATACCAGCAAATACACCAACAATTATCATAAGTAAAGTAGTATGCCATCTAAATAATGTCGCAATTATAAGTAGGTTAATTATCGAACTCATTAATTGTAATTGATAGAAATTGCTTGATAGGACAAGCAAGATACTAAAAAATATCAATATCCCGAAATTAGCAATAAACCAAAATAGCGATATGATATATTTCTTCTGAAACCTTAAAGGCCATAGCGGATATGTGATTAATATTGTAGAAGTTACAAGCGTACAATGATAAATAATGTTATATATATTGAGATGGTTCATTATCCTGCTATGAGGTGTAAGATACAAGGATGAAAAGATAGAGATTAAAATAAAGATCCCAACATAACTATAGGTGATTTCCTGCCGTGGTAATGTATTGTTCCAATATAGTAAAGGGTTAAAATTCTTGATCAGACGAAATAAAGCCAAAAATCTTCTTCTTCGCTCTTGCTTTATTAACCTTACGCTTAACGGTTCTTTGATAGAACCAAAGCCACCAGGCTGTTTTAATATGTAATGACTCCCAAGTAAAAAGATCAAATTTATGATAGCAGCCGGCAAAATTGGATAAATTCCTATAATTGGTCTTAAAGAAAATAGTTGCCATGCTATGATTGTTAACAATGCTGCTACTGTGCCGATAAAAAAGGTTTTAGCAGTTGATTTAAAGCCATATATTAAGAGAATCAACGGCAAGGTAATTATAGGTAAATAAATACTAGTGAGTAACAAGAATATATTGATTAAGTTTTTCGTATAAAGCGAGATAATGAATCCTATTAAACCTATGATAATTGCAGTTATATAGCTATATTGCAGCGAGGTTTGTTTATAAATATCATTAGTCAAGATTACTGTCGCAACGTTAATATAAGAGTTAGTACTTGAGATTATCATTGCCATAATAACACCAACTATTAAGCCCTTAAATCCTGTATAGCTTTTAGTAATCTGAAAAAATAATTGACTACTATCGAAAGTATTTTGAGAAAGCAATAATACCGCAATCCAAATGAATAAGACAGATAAACAAAAGCAAATAATCGCCGAGATAAAAAAGGTTCGCGATATTTGGTGTATGTCCTTTGCCATCAATATTCTTTGAAAAATCGAAGGACCGAGCGACGGAATAGCAAAATATATAAAGATATTTAAGGATATCCAAAATTTAGGGTTCGTATAGTTAAAGACCATCCCTAAATCGGTAAGACGATGCTGCACATTGGAGTCGATGAAAATAGCAGAATCACTAAAAACATTCCACACTATAATCCCTATTACCGGAATAATAGCACTATAGGTAAAGAACTGTACGGCCTCAGTAAAAGTAACCGATTTAATACCGCCAAAAGCCGAATAGCTTATTATGAAAGTCGCTAGAAATAAATCTATATAAAAATTTGAGATGCCAAAAAATAACTTTAGTACTAAGCTAGCTATATGAAACTGAATAGCAATTCTGCCTATAGCCATTAATATGCTAACAATAGAGGTGAGGCTGCGAACTTTACTGCCATAAGCATTCCCCATTATTTCTGCCACTGACACGCTACCTAAAAAATGCTCGAAACGAGGAGCAAGACAATAGGCAATTATCAGCCAACTAACAACACTACCAAGTATGCTAGGAAGCAAGTAAAACAATCCATCAGGATATATTCGTGAATTATCGATTAGGAAAGTGCTAGTACCGATCCAAGTAGCAATTAGGGTTGCAACTATTGTACCGGTCGAGAAATTTCTTTGCCCAATCGCATATTCCTGAATATTTTTTATATTTTTAATACTAGTAAATCCGATGATTAAATTAATCGCTAAAAAACTAGCAAACATAAGAATGTCTATATTTGGCATAGAATTATGTTAATTTTCTATGCGATAATAATCACAAAAAGTAAAACAAACAATAATTTTGTGGTATAGCTAAGATAAATAGTTTCTAACTTTTCTAGTTATACATTCTCTATAGTTTCATCACATGATAATCCTAACGTCTTAACCATGTCTATACTTTCTTTTATCTGTATTTGAAACTCTCCAGCATCCTCTTGATCTTTATATAAATTTAAAATTTTACACAAAGACTCTTCGAGTTCATCAGATAATTTTTTATTTATTTCCAAAAATATTTCTATTAATTTTACTAAAATTGGTAAATAACTCATTGACAATTTTATCTTTTCTTCTCAATTTATTCCCTCAATAATCAGAGGATAACATCAAGAAAGTTTGTATATCTTTTTGATTTTCAAATAAAATAAAGTCTTGATTTTTTATTAAATCAACCACTTTCATCTGAGAGATGGAAGTCTCATATCAAACTAAAGCTTATTCGAGTCTTATAGCTTAAGTTAAATAGGTAGTGACTATTTGGACTAGAGAAGTGCTAAGCTAAGAATAAAAACTTATGCCAAGTCCGTATTCACACGATTTAAGAGAAAGAGTAATAAAAATGTATAGATTCTGGAGAATCAGTAATCAAAGTAAGTAGATTATAATCTATAGCTTAAGTTAAATAGGTAGTGACTATTTTTAGAGCATAGAAAACAGCATCAAAAAATTATCAGAATCACCGGCAATTTTTCTTACTTGTGATTCTTAATCTTAAACCTATAATGCTCAATAGGATTTAAATC
>CAZJDC010000095.1:0-4583 GCA_964544715.1 uncultured Rickettsia sp.
TATCAACACCGGCTTTTGCAAGAATTAAAGCTTGGTTACATAAGGCTTTTACTGATCTATCATTATCCACTTCGCCGTTATGTATTACACCGTCATGTCCATGCGTAGTATAAGGATCAAGTGCTATATCACATATTATACCGATATCAATATCGGCATTTTTAATACTTCTTATAGTACGGCACATTAAATTATCTAAATTATAAGCTTCATCACCATTCTCGCTTTTTAAGATTTGATCAATACATGGAAATAAAGCAATAGCTTTAATACCAAGATCAGCTGCTTTTCTTGCCGTTTCTATTACCTGATCTATAGACAAACGATATATATCTGGCAAAGTGTTAATTTCTTGCCTTTGATTATGCCCTCCTACAACAAATAGCGGTAATACTAAATCCTCTACTCTCAGGGTAGTTTCAGCAACTAAATCACGAAGCCAAGCAGCTTTTCTGTTTCTTCTAAGTCTAATCATTGGGTACATAAAATGTATATCTCATTATTAATTAATAGTTTAGTTATATCTATATAGTAAAAATATCGCATTATAAAAAGAAATTTTTATATTTTGATAAAATAGATTTGAAAACTACAAACTATTAGTAGTTATATATTTATAATATGGCTAAATTTATTTAGGATATTTATTATGGGTATAATAAAAGATATAACAAACATATTTAAAACAAAACCTAACAAAGAACAAGATAAAACAGCTGTCAATAGGCAAGAAAAACAAAATGCTTTACATAAGGCTTTTAGTGATATTCGAGAACAGAGATTACATAGCATAATTTCCACGCTTCAGGAATTATCAACGAATACAGAAATAAAAGCTAATTTAAAGCAAACTAGACACCATAAAGAATTTGAAGAAAAAGTAGCTGATATTATTGAAACTTATAACAGAAAATTAGATCATATACACTCTAGCATAAAAGAATCTCAAAAATTAACTACCTTGCCTATAGTAGAAGCAAAGCTAAAAGAACTAGATAAATGGTGTGAAGAACCTACGAAAACAGATAAAACTCTTATTTGGAAAAATATTGGTAATGTTATAAAACACAGTTTAAAAGCTATTAAAAATATAGGTAATAAAGTATATAATGACGAATTTGAGAAAGTACGTTATTATATTAACGCAGTAAAAAATGCTAAACAAAATACCAAAGCAGCTAAAGAAGAAGTACGAGGTACTACTAGATCTTTAACAGCCAAATCGGCAGTGAAAAAACTTCTAGAAAATAAAATCCAACCTCAAAAAACTAAGCTTAAAAGCAAAATTCAACAAAGAAGTTAGGAAAAACTTTTTGGGTCGATATCTATTTTTATGTGACAAAAGGATGGGATTTTAATAAATTCTAACCAATATTTTAAATATTTTTGCAGATTAAATTTTTTATTAGCAATAATAAGTATTCGAAAGCGATATTTACCAGCAAGTTTTGACATTAACGAGCTTGCTGGTCCTAGAATTTTCACCTGTGCTTCTGGAGCAATTCGTACCATATTCTTAGCAATTTCTAAAATCTTATGCTCATTTGTGCCGGATAAAATTACTGATGCCATTTTTGAGAATGGTGGCATATCGGCAGCTTTTCGCACTTCTAACTCATTGACAAAAAAGTTATCTTCTCGTTCATCTTTAATATAGCTAAAAATAATATTATCAGGATAATAGCTTTGTAAATATACCACACCTTTAGAATTCCCCCGCCCTGCTCTACCACCTACTTGATGAAGCAACTGAAAAGTCCTCTCACTTGATCTAAGATCAGCATGATTACTTCCAAGGTCAGCGTCAACTACTCCAACTAAGGTAAGATTTGGAAAATGATAACCTTTTGTTATCATTTGCGTTCCTATTAATATATCAATTTCTAGATTTTCCATCTGATGTAGAAGCTGAGCTATTTTTTCTGGATTTTTAACATGATCTTTACTTATTACAGCAATTTTACTATTTGGAAAAAGTGTTTTTGTCTCCTCTTCTATCCTCTCTATTCCAGGACCAAAAATAGCTAGCGATTCATCTTTTAAGCATTCAGGACAAGAGTCAAAAATCTTACTTTGATAACCACAATGATGACATTCAAGCTTTTTAGAAGCCTTATGCACTACCATCCAGCTAGAGCAATATTTACAAGTAAATCTGTGACCGCAAGATTTACATAACATTAAAGGGGCATAACCTCTTCTGTTAAGAAATAAAAGTGTTTGTTCTTTGTTTTCTAGATTCTTTTTGATGGCTTGTATTAACATATTAGACAAGTAACAATTTTTAGGTATCTCCTCCTTTGTCATGTCAATCATTTCAATATTCGGTAAAACAGCGTTTTGATATCTACTACTTAAATTAATTAAACTATATTTTCCTATATTTGCGTTATACATTGTCTCAATAGATGGCGTGGCCGAGCATAAAACTATTTGTGCTTTATCAAACGTACTTCTAACTATAGCAGTATCTCTTGCATTATATAATACACCATCATTTTGTTTATAAGAATCGTCATGCTCTTCATCAATAACTATTAATCCAATGTTTTTAAAAGGTAAAAATAAGCTGCTGCGCGCTCCAATTACTATTTTAACCTTATCATCTAATATACCTCTTAAAATCATTTTCTTTTGAACTTTTGTAACGCTCGAATTCCATATTATAGGATCAAATCCAAAACGCTCCTTAAAACGATTTATAATTTGCGTGCTTAGTGCTATTTCTGGAAGCATCACAAGTGCTTGTTTACCTTTCGCTAAATATTGTGCTATTAGATGAAAATAAACTTCTGTTTTACCAGAACCAGTAATACCTTTAATCAGAATTGGTTTATTACTATCATTTAACATTTGTAATGACCATTTTTGCTCTTCTGACAAATCAGGCAACGTAAAATTATTATTTATTTTTTGCTCTTTAACTTTAATTGGCTTTTCTGCAATATCCACCGGTAATACTAATTTAGCTATGCTACCAAGCTCAGCCATATAGTAATTACTCATCCATTTGATTAAGTCTAAAACTTTTGTAGTTAAATTTAGTGGTATTTTTTCTTTTATAGTTTTTAACTTTTTTACCTCAGGAACATTAGCAAATTCCCACACTATACCGGTTAATTCCTTATTTCTAAAAGGCACTACAACAAGATCACCAATATTCAAAGATAAATCTTTAGATATTAAGTAATCTAGAGGGAATAATTTTACTGCTGGTAATAATATCTTCGCTATTTGCATATTCGTGTTTGATAATTTATCAACTTATTATATACTAGACATAATATTATTATCAAGTATGCCTTGTTGCATAAGTTTGGCACAGTACTCGGGTTCATTCCCGTCTACACGGAAAGGCATTGGTGCATGGATCCGTTTCCCTCTGTCCACACACCCCCCGTGGACAAGTTACGACATGCCACAGAGGGTGTTTTTTGATCTACCACAATAACGCTTACGCGGAAATGACATCGAAGATATACAACAAGGCTTATCAAGTTATGAAAATTTAGATGAGCAAAGAAAAAAAAATTATTATAGCAATTTCCGGAGCATCGGGAGTAATATACGGTATACGTTTGCTTGAAGTGTTAAAAACACAGAATATAGAAACTCATCTAGTTATTTCAGATGGCGCAGCTCTTACTATAAAAGCTGAAACTGAATTTTCTATAGCAAAGGTAAAAGCTCTTGCAAATTATCATTATAGCAATAAAGATATAGGAGCTGCTATTGCAAGCGGTTCGTTTAAAACTTTTGGGATGATAATAGCCCCCTGTAGTATGAGAACCTTAGCTAGCATTGCTCATGCGATGGAAGATCATTTAATTAGCAGAGCAGCAGGAGTAGTATTAAAGGATAAAAGAAAGCTTGTTTTAATGACTCGTGAAACTCCTTTGCATACAGGACATATAGAAAATATGCTGAAAGTAGCAAATTACGGTGGAGTTATAGCACCACCAATGCCAGCTTTTTATAGCAAACCTAAAGTAATAGATGATATAGTAAACCACTCTATAACAAGAGTTTTAGACCTTTTTGCTATCGAAACTAATTTAATTAACAGGTGGGGTGGTTTGTGACTTATGTCATCCCATAGCGACGTTGTTGTGTGGATTGCAAAACATCCTCAGTATCATGTATCGTGGATTGGGAACTAGATCAAAAAAAAGTGAGATAAATCGAGCCTTCAATTCTAAAAATTTAGTTTATGTTTTTTACTGGATCCCGCGAACAAGTCGTGGGATAACAAAGAGAAAATCGATCCACGCAACAATGCTGCCACAGGATAACACCAGGACATTTTTTGATCCACGAGAGCAATGCCACGTGGAGTGACAGACGCCCAAATACTAACAACTTTATAAAAAACAACAATGGCACGTAATAAAATAAATAATGATAAAAATATAATTGCTAATGATGAGGTGTCTATTCAGATATCAAGGGTTTTACCTTCAAATATTCAAGCAGAGCAAATGTTGCTTGGAGCAATTTTAACTAACAATGAATTGCTAAATTATGTATCAGAATTTTTACGCAATGAACATTTTTTTGAACCTATTCAGTCAGTTTACGGCACT
>CAZJDC010000096.1:0-4531 GCA_964544715.1 uncultured Rickettsia sp.
TGGAGTCAACAGTTATTTTATAATATTCAAGAGGCACAAGATCTTGCCACTCAATGGCTTTGGTCATATAATAATGAAAGACCAAATATGGGGATATAGGTGGTATAACGCCAATACAAAATTAGCTTTGGCAGCTTAACTCTCTACTCTCTATTGCGATTAAAATTAGGAGGATTAGCATGTACAAATTTTACTAAAACAGAAATTTAGCAATAAAACTTTAATAAAAATTAAAACAATTTTTAATTTTAGTGCCAATATTAGAATTTTTGTTGTAAAAATTTTATTCAATCATAGATTATGGAGGGGGTTAATATTTTTGACGGACGCACTAATTATTGTTAACTACCTGTCATGCTTTGACTGGTATTATTGCGTGGAACAAAAAACGTTCTTGGTGTCATACAGTGCATTGGGACCTAGATCCAGAAAAATAACTAAAAATATCAAAAGCATCCGGTACTGAAACTATAGAAAAGGAAATAGCATATCAGTGTTAAAACAGGATACAAATACACGTTCAAAGCTTACAAGATAATTCAAGAAAAAGATAAAATATCTAAAAGAAAATCTAATATAAAAATAACTTTTTTTGACTCTTTGACGCTGCGTTTACATTATTATTACTTTGTGGATAATCATGATCTAATGTTTTCAAATAATCACCTATTGCTTTAGAAAACTTCTCCATTTTATAACGGAAGAAATGGTCAGCACCGCTAATAATTTTACATCCAACTTTAATGTGGGATGGATTTTTAGATAATTTGCTCGCTAAATCTTTTACTGCTTCTACCGATACTATACTATCACTATCACCTTGTAATACAAATCCTGAAATAGGACAAGGCGAGAGGAATGAAAAATCATATTTATTTACTGGAGGAGAAATAGCAATAAAGTTATTTATTTCAGGGCGTCTCATCACAAGCTGCATCGCTATCCATGCACCGAATGAAAACCCTAATACTAAATTAGACTGAGCATTTAGATTATTTTGTTGTAACCAATCAAGAGCTGTTCCGGCATCTATAACCTCACCTACCCCATTATTAAATTGACCTTCTGAATGCCCCACTCCTCTAAAGTTAATACGTAAAACTGTATATCCATGCTCAGATAAAACTTTATAGGCATTAAATACTACTGTATTGTTCATATCACCACCATGCAAAGGATGGGGATGAAGAACCAATGCAACAGGAGCATTATATGCTTCTGCTTTTACATATATTCCTTCGATTCTACCTTCCGGACCATTAAAATAAATTCGCGACATAATTATTTGTAATATTTAATTTGTTTATATAAATTGTTATAGCTATGTCATGTTACGTAGGTGTAAATATGCATAAATCAACTCCGCTCTTGTCATCCCATGGCTTGCTAACGATATTCAATTAGAAAATACAAACACAAAAAGCTTGTTTTATCTCGCTTTATTCTGGATCTAGTTCCCACAATCCAGGAGGGGATGACATCGGAATTTTTTTCTGATCTACGCAACAAAACCGGTGCAGGATGCACATAACCATCTTAAGGAAGTTGATGCAACAACATATCTTAAGAAAACACAACCCTCTCAACTGCCTCAGGCATTATACTGTACTAAATCTTTCGCTATTTCTTTAGTAATCATCTTTTTTAGAGCATTTTTAAGCTCATGGCGAACGCAACCAAGCACTTGCGGTTCTACGACTATAATGAGTTCTGGATATTTAGCTTGGTCATGGATTTACTGCTTTTTCTAAATGTTTTATAACGCTTTTTGCTGCTTCTTTATGCTCTATATCTTTTATAGCAGTATGAGGCTCAAATAATGAAACAGGCGTAGATTTATTTTGGTATAAACTCTGTCTTTTTTCTCTATTGTGGTGATGCTTGTGCTAAATCTAAAGCTAACTTTAAAGGCTTATTATTAATAATTTTAACCCCTTGAGCCGTCATAAAGCATCATTTGCTTATTATCGATAACTGCCATTAATTTTAATGCTGCTGTATTATTCATAATACTTCCATAAAAATGGTTGCTAGTTATATGATAATACTAATTATTTCTTAAACCAAGACTAATTTAATAATTTTTGTTTTTCATTATTAATTATCTCTTCAATCTTATCATTAAGAATACGTACATCAGTTTGTTCTATTTCTTTTCTTTCGATTACTCCAATAATTTTTACCTTTATAGTTCCTGGCTGTTTAAACCAAAAACCTCTAGGCCAAAATAAGCCGGCATTATGTGCGATCATCACGATCGGCACTTTAGTGATAGAAGCAAGCTTTACAGCACTTGGTTTAAATTTTACTGTTCTATCAGGCGGAACTTTTGTGGATTCAGGAAATATTATCAACCATAAACCTTCCTTGATCTTTTCCTCCCCCTCTCTTAAAATCTGCACCACTGAGCTATTAGTGCCACGATTTACTGCAATCGGTTTAACCATACGAAGTCCCCAACCAAGTAGGGGTATATTAAATAACTCACGTTTTAATACCCAAGAATGTTTAGGGATAATAAGCTGCATAAACATCTGATCCCAAAAGGATTGATGGTTAGAAACAACTATTGAAATGGTTTTAGGCAATTTCTCTAGCCCCTCTACCTCATATTTTAGACCACAGCAAATTTTTGCAAGCCATACAAAAGCATAAGAAAAGGTAACAGCAATCCTATATCTTATTTGGTAGTTGACATTAAAAAATGTTACGGGTATGTAACATATAAGAAAAAAGATAAAAGTAAATAACGATAATAATCCGTAAAATGATAAAATTCTTAAACGCCAAAGCATATAGTAAAATTATATATTAATTTGGTATTTATATCATATAATTTGTAACGAATACAATAAAAAGGGTATAAAATGAAAAAAACTGTTCTTTCAGGTGTGCAAGCAACCGGCTCTTTGCATCTTGGTAACTATTTAGGTGCGATTCGAAACTGGGTTAAAATGCAGGAAGAATATAATTGTTTTTGCTTTTTAGCAGATCTACATTCCATTACTGTGGATATAGCACCTAGTGAACTTAAAAGATCGATTATAGAAACGCTTGCAATTTATTTAGCGGCAGGGCTTGATCCTAATAAAGTCACAATTTTTGCTCAGAGTATGGTAAAAGAACATGCTGAGCTTGCTTGGTTACTGAATTGTGTCACACCACTCGGCTGGTTAAAACGCATGACACAGTTTAAAGATAAGGCTGGAAAGAACCAAGAAAAAGCTTGCCTTGGGCTTTTGGCCTATCCAGTACTTATGGCTGCTGATATCTTAATATATAAAGCCGATGTAGTGCCTGTCGGTGAGGACCAAACACAGCATTTGGAACTAACTAGAGATATCGCTGGTGTAATTAATAGGAGGTTTAATAAAGAAATTTTAAAAGTACCAGATGTTTTAATTAATGGTTCAGGAACAAGGATTATGAGCCTTAGAGATGGCAGTAAAAAAATGAGCAAATCTGATCCTTCGGATTTTTCTCGTATTAATTTAAGAGATGATAATGATCTTATTCATCAAAAAATAAAAAAAGCCAAAACAGATCATTTAAGTTTTGTCAGTTATGATAAAGCAGCAAGACCAGAGATTAGTAATTTACTGGATATCTATATAAGCTTATCAGAAGAAAACCTTGAGAATATAATTCAGAATTACGCAAATCAAGGATTTGCAAAATTCAAAGAAGATTTAGCAGAAATTATTATTACTAACCTGCAACCGATACGTGACAAATACTTGGATTTAATGCATGATCAGGAATATTTACTCAAAATACTCCACCAAGGTGCAAAAAAGGCAAGAATTAGAGCCTCTGAGACAGTTAACGAGGTTAAAAAACAATTCAGCTTTGTAATATAAAGAGTGATATGTTAGGTGTTATTACCGCGGATGTGTCATATATCTTCGATGTCATTCCCGCTTAAGGCTTGCTGGGATCAAAAAGCACCCTCGATGTCATCCGGTGGCTTGACCACGAGATCCAGAAAAACAATGACAAATACTAATAATATTAGTATTGTCTCACTGGACCTAGTTCCCAAGTAATGGGTTGACCGGGATAACACTAAGTCCTTAACAACACCGATAATTATAAAACCTTGTCACCAATTTTTTCAATTAAACGAACTATAGTAAAGATTTGTTACGATTTGACTTGAATTATGCCGTATTTTTTGCTATGAATCTTCTTGGGGATAGGTGGCCGAGCGGTTTAAGGCACTAGTCTTGAAAACTGGCGTACGGGCAACCGTACCGTGGGTTCAAATCCCACCCTATCCGCCAAATTTAGCTATTACTAATATCTCGCTATATCCAGCTTAATAAACTACGAAATCTTTTTATACTAGTTTTCGACATTGCTATATCTGTTTCTACATATTCCCATCCACAAAAATACTGTCACTACATGTTCTCTTTTAGTTCTTCCTCTGCTAATGAATCCGAAACATTATACATTGCTTGTAGCATAGTGACACCAAACATCACTCTATAACATTTTCTATTTCTACCAAATCTATTAATAGGAACAT
>CAZJDC010000097.1:0-4467 GCA_964544715.1 uncultured Rickettsia sp.
TATACCCGTAACCCACTATTTATCAGATATACAGAACCATGGTGAATACGAAACTTGCGTTATCTTAAGCTCTTTAATATTTTTAAAACCATTAATAAATGTACATGGCACCGTCAAGTGAAGCAAGGAATAAATTAAGTCTTGAACAATTGCAGGGAACAATTTAGAGAATAGCTATAATATTTATTTATTATACATCAACCATTCCTGCAGTTTTGAATAACGCAAAGAAGTTTTATTATCTTTAATAGCTATGGATAATGCTTTTTTCTGTCCAATGATTATAACTAGATGCTTTCCGCGAGTGATAGCAGTGTAAATTAAGTGACGTTTAAGCATCATATAACTTTGCATAGTTAATGGAATGATTACTGCTGGATATTCCGAACCTTGAGCTTTATGTATCGTAGTAGCATATGCTAGAGTAATTTGATCAAGATCACTGTAATCGTATATTACCTCTCGATTATAAAAGTTGATAATGATTTTTTGGTCCAGCTCATTAATATTACTAATAGCTCCTATATCTCCATTATAGACTTCCGTATCATAATTATTTTCTATCTGCATAACCTTATCTCCAATGGCAAAAATCTGACCAAATTTAGCTACACCACTGCTATAGTTTGGATTAAGTGTTTTTTGCAATTCAATATTTAATGATCTAGCACCAACACTTCCTCTTTGCATAGGACATAATAATTGAATATCCTTTATAGGATTAAGATTAAATATATTTGGTATACGATCCTTTATCATAATAATTATTTTATTAATTATATCTTTGTCGTATTCTGCTTCTATAAAATAAAAATCTGATGCTTTTTGTGAAGGTGTAAGATCAGGTAAGATACCATGGTTCACTCGATGAGCATTAATAATAATATTGCTTGTTGCAGCTTGCCTAAATATTTCAATTAACTTGACAGTTGGTATAACCTTAGAATTAATAATATCCTTGAGTACTTGCCCAGCACCTACAGAAGGCAGTTGGTCTACATCACCGACTATTAGTAATGCTGAGTTTGGAGGGAGGGCTTTTAATAATGCATGAAATAGTGATATATCAACCATTGAAGCTTCATCTATTACCAAATAATCGCACAATAATGGTGATTCTTCATTACGTTTAAAACCACCATAAGCAGGATCAATCTCAAGCAATCTATGTATAGTGGTTGCCTCGAGCCCTGTGCTTTCACTTAAGCGTTTAGCTGCTCTACCAGTTGGAGCACATAGTTTAATATTTAATTTCTTCGTTGTCAGTGTTTTCAGTAATGAATTTACTAATGTGGTTTTTCCTGTTCCTGGTCCACCCGTAATAACCATTACCTTATATTTCAATGCTTGCTCTATAGCAGTTTTTTGACTTGTTGCAAGCGTGATGCCTAGATCTTGCTCTATTGATGGTAAAACAGAAGTGGTATCTACTTCGCCCCAAGTAACAGTAGTTTTTGTTAAATTAACTAGTATTTTAGCAATATTCTTCTCATATATGTAATAACTAGTTAAGAAAATGGATTCTACATCATTAATAGTATCAATTATTAATGCATTTGATGCTACTTCTGCTATTATAGCCTGTGTAACTATTTCTTGTTCTATCTCAAGTAATTTTTGAATATTTTGTAGCAGTATCTTTTTAGGTACGCCGCAATGCCCATCGGACGTTGCTTCAAGTAATGTGTGGGTAATACCTGCTTTGGCTCTGATTAAAGAATTTTTATCAATACCTAAATTACGAGCTATTGTATCTGCTGAAATAAATCCAATACCTCTGATATCTTTAGCTAACTGATATGGATTATTGGATACAATTTCAATTGCTTTATCACCATATCTTTTATAGATTCTAGTTGCTCTAGTAGTACCGACTCCATGCGATTGTAAAAACACCATGATTTCACGAATGACTTTTTGTGCTTGCCAATTACTACAAATAAGATTAGCTCTTACCTGGCCTATTCCTTCTACAGTAGATAAAAGGTGAGGCTCATGCTCGATCACTTCAAGTACTTGCTCCTTAAATGCTAATACTAATTTCTTAGCAAAGTATGGTCCTATGCCTTTAATTAAGCCAGAGCTAAGATATTTCTCTATACATTCTAATGTATCAGGTGGTAAAGCTTTGATGAAATGTGCCTTAAATTGTCTACCATGATTTCTATCGTTATGCCAAATACCACTGCATTTTATATATTCCCCTACTAGTACCGATGGTACATTACCTGTAACGGTGATTAAATCTCTATGACCTTTTACCTTAATACGTAATACACAAAATCCATTATCAGGATTATGATAAGTAATACGTTCTATGATGCCGGATATATATTCATTAACATCCTGTTTATTCATATAGTGTTATTCAAAACCCTAGGAGATTTTATGCTTTATTTTTTGTATATATGAGGATATATCCTCTGGATTTTCTTATGAAAATTCATATTACCTGCATTATTATTTTTCATTATCTTGTTATTTAAGGGAATTTAAGTCCCATTATTGATACTATCAGAGTAGTAATAAAAAATAATTGTATTATAGATACTGGTGCATTAAATATAAAGATACCAAGTAATGCAGCACCTCTGCCAGTCCATACTGCGTACGCTATACCTATAGGAATTTGATTTAAGGTTTTGGCAAGACAAAATAAGCTTAATATTTCAAATAAAACAAAAAACAGTTAAGGTACTAGTTTTGTTAACACATTAGAACATTTTAATGCAAAAATAAAAGCTATTTCAAAGCAGCCAATACATAAAGTTTTGATGTTTCATGATTTTGATTTACTGGGAATCTGAGATTTCTTATGCACCTCTTTCAATTCATTCAAGAAAGGATGGCTCTTATTATCAGAATTTTGTGTAAACTTCAAAAATCCAATCAATAATCTATCATCAATCGTTAGAGCATTACATGTCCTAAAGATATTAAATAACTCTTCTTGGCGTTTTTGAAGTAATTGAGTTTGTTGATTGGCTAGTTGTGCTTCTATTTTAGCAATGCGTTCTTTTTTAAGTTGCTGCAAATTAGCAAGTTTAGTAGCTGTCCCGAGAGCTTTAGTTGCCATAGTTCCTGATATCTTAGAAATTTAATCTAATCTTTGATGTTTAATAGTAAATTACTATACCAGTAAAAACAATAGTTAGTCAAGAAAAAGCAAGTATCACACATATTTTTTGTACAAATATTGCGGGGGATCATTTAAGGGGGCAGTAAAGCCCCCTTAAACCCTTTAGTAGCAAAAAAGAAAAAAGAAGTTGTAAAAGATCATAAAGTATGGTGTAGTAGTAAGGTTCTCGTAAGAGTGCATGATATTTTGTATAAACAAAATATCATGCACTCAGTGAGTATAAAAATATCTATAAAGTGATAATTAAGAAAAACTTTTAACAAAATGGCATCTTATCATTTTCATAATTCATCTACCCAAAGGAGCAAGAGACAAAACACTGTTGCCAAAGTTGCATATTATTTCTGCATCAAAATTAGTGTATAAAAATATAGATCCAGAAACTGGTGAAGTGATGAGTATTACTTACGATTTTTCTCATAAGAAAGGAGTAGTATATAGTAAAATATTTGTACCGGAAGGGTTTGAAGATGTTGAATGGTTACAGGATAGAGAGAAGTTATGGAATGCGTCTGAAGCAAGCAAAAAAAGAGCTGGTTCTATAATTAGGAGTAGAGGCTGAATTTTCCTTACTAAGGGAATTAAGTAAAGAACAAAATATTAAGTTAGTAGAAGAATATGTACAAAATAATATAGTATCACGAGGCATAGTTTGTGATGTTGAATATACATTATGATAACCCTAAGAATCCACATGTACATATACAGTATTTAAGTAGAAACTTAAAACGTTTAGAGAATCAGGAAGTAGTGTGTGACAAAAAGGATAGAGAGCTAACAAGCAGTAATAAATTTCTTTTTAATTTGAGGCATCAATGCGAGGTCAAAATTAACAAAGTATATATAAGGAAGTAGGCTTGTCTTTTAGGGCAACTGCTAAGTCATTTAAAACGCTTGGGATTAGAGCAAGAAGCCACACGCCACAAAGGACTTGCTCATTACATGAAAGCAATTGAGCTTGAGGCAAAAAACAAAGAAATAATAACTAAGAATGCAAAGAAGATATATGAGAATCCAGAAATAGTATTTGGTCGTATTTCATATATGAAGCCTGTATTTTACTAAAAGTAGATATAGCTATAGCATTATCAGACGCTTTAATGGTGCATTTAGTATCAAAAGACAGTGATATTGTTAAGGAACAAGAAACTATTAGAGATTTTAGTAAAGAACTCGTTCAGGAACCAGATGGTAGTGAAGATAAATCACAAAATATAGATAACTCACCTTACGCAAGATTGACAAAATAAGTATAAAGGTAGTAAGTTTATCTGCTAAAACTCTATAAACCCTATAGCCAATAGGGTTTTAAAACAAAAAGTAATAGT
>CAZJDC010000098.1:0-4451 GCA_964544715.1 uncultured Rickettsia sp.
TTGATAATTTTTTTGATGCTGTTTTCTATGCCCTTAAAATAGTCACTACCTATTTCACTTAAGCTATATCATTAGGACTGTAAGATATGATTGGTTGAGTCAACAGTTATTTTATAATATTCAAGAGGCACAAGATCTTGCCACTCAATGGCTTTGGTCATATAATAACGAAAGACCAAATATGGCTATAGGTGGTATAACGTCAATACATTAGCTTTAAGCAGCTTAACTCACCTATTGCGATTAAAATTGGGAGGATTACCATATTTAAGTAGATTTATAACTCAGTGACTGGTATTTTTCCTGATTTTTCAACATTATAAAATGCTGTTACATGTCCGTCATAAACTTCAGTTCGTATTAAATTTTTTGGGTACCTCATTGCCTCTTTTACTAACTTTATTCTTTCTGGAATAAAATCTATATTAATTTCTGTTTGTGAGAAAATTTTTTGTTCTGATTCTATCAATTGTTTTTCAGGTAGATTACAAGGTTTTTTTGAATCCTGTTTAGCTAACTTTCGACCATTTTTCATTTTTGATTTAGCAAAACTTACAACATCAAGAACATTTTTAGCTTTTTTTAAACTAAAATATATTATATAATATGTTCTTAAATTTATTCTAAATCAGAGATTTATAAAGCTCGTTTAAGAATGTCAACATAAATTAATAAATCTTCTATTAAATATTAATAGAAAGTAATTATTATAATTTTCTTTCACAAAACTAAAATAAACTGATATTAATATAGAAAGGTGTTAAGGGATTATGTGTCATCCCGTGGTCAAGCCACGGGATGACATTAGTTCAACTAGATTGCTTCATCGAAACTTAAAGTTTCTTCTCGAAATGACGATTTTAATCCTTCTGCATCTTATAATCAAAAAAAGTCTAAAAAATTATGCGTTATTTATTTATTGTTTCCTTACTCTTATTTGTCAATGGTTGTAATTTAAAACCTGTTTATGGTACAAAATATAATAATAGTGAGGTAGTTAAAAATTTAGAATCTATTGAGGTAGAGCCTATTAAAACAATAGAGGGAGCTGAATTTTATCACCGATTAACAAATATCTTGCCACAAAAAACAACAACAAAATATATTCTGAAGGTAGAACTAGCAGGGGCTACTATACCTGCTACTATAGAAAAAAACTCTAATGTTTTAAGGGAGTACATTAATCAGTTAGTCAAATATCAATTAATTGATATTGAAAACCAAAAAATATTGATCAAAGAAACATTTTGTCAATCAACATCATATAATTCTATTTTTACCCCTTATGCTTCAAGTGTTGAGAAAGATAAAACAGGAATAGACCTTGCTTATGCGGCAGCTGAAGAAATTCGCAGCAGACTAATTTTATATTTTACTCGCAATCATAATTTATGAAATTTTATTTTTCGCAAATTAATCGTTTATTTGAATTAATAGCCAGTGGTAGAGTTAAGGCTCTATTATTATACGGTCCTGATAAAGGTTACATAGATAAAATTTGCCGTCACTTAATAAAAAAGTTTAACATGCTGCAAACTTGCATAGAATATAGTGACCTTAATATTTCTTCTTTAGAGATACTACTTAATTCTCCTAACTTCTTTAATCACAAAGAACTAATTAGAATTAGAGGCGTAGGAAATTCAATCGATAAGAATTTAAAAGTAATTTTGAAGGATAATTATATTAATTTTCCTGTGTTTATCGGTGAAAATATCACCTCCAGTGGAAGTT
This sequence comes from uncultured Rickettsia sp., assembly GCA_964544715.1. Classification (GTDB taxonomy): domain Bacteria; phylum Pseudomonadota; class Alphaproteobacteria; order Rickettsiales; family Rickettsiaceae; genus Rickettsia. Next base: position 1,735 of record CAZJDC010000098.1, read on the forward strand.
TTAGAAAATTTTTTGAAACTGAAGAGTCACTAGCTTCTCTTGCTTGTTATCACGACGATGAGGCAAAGATTGAGACAATAGTTTTGGAAAAATTAGCCAAATATAATAAAATTATAGATAGAGAAGCTCTTATTTACTTAAAAAATCATTTAAAAGGTGATCATGAGTTAGTTTCTGGTGAGATAAATAAGTTGATATATTTTGTTCATGATAAACAAGAAGTTACCTTAAATGACATTAAAGAGGTACTAAGTAGTGAGATTATGGCAAATGGTAGCGATCTAGCTATGTACTTTTCACAAAAAGATTATACTAGTTTCTTAAAAGAACTAGATATACTAAAAAAGCAAAATATAAATGAAGTGCTGATGATTAGAGCTTTAATAAGACATTATATATATCTATATATAGTATTGGCGAAAGTAAAAAGTGGGGAGCGTCTTGATTCTGCAATAAAATCGCTATCACCGCCGATTTTTTATCAGTATATTAATGATTTTACCAGAATAGCAAATAGACTTCATTTAGATGAGTGCTTGAATACCTTAAAAATCTTGCAACAAGCAGAAGTGGATTATAAGCTAAATCCTGCAGGATTTGATCTATTGCAAAAACTTTTAAAGTATGAGAAATAAGTATGGTCAGTCTATGCTTATATCTCATGAAAAGTATGAAAATTTAGCCAATTTGAAGATATGTAATAATGAACATTATGCAGCAAATAACTCATCTCAAGATGGGTTTTTATCAGAAAAAGAAAGTGATAATTTTTTAATAAAATATTATTAAGTATAATATGCCAAGACCTGATTTTTCTGATCCTAATAAACAAATTCATGAGATAATTAGAGTTAACCATGCTGGTGAGTATGGGGCAAAAAGAATTTATCAAGGACAATTAAAATATATTAAATCTCAAAATGACTATGTATTAATCAAAGAGATGCTAGAGCAGGAAGAAATACATCTAAATTATTTTGAAAAAAAATTACTGGAGAAAAAAATAAGACCTACTGCTTTATTATCTTTTTGGTATCATTATGGATTTTTACTTGGGGCTGTATCTTCTAAGGTCGGTATAAAAACTGCAATGTTAGTGACAGAGAGTGTAGAAGAAGTAATAGAGAAGCATTATGCCCAGCAAATAAATTATTTAGAAAATAAAGACATTGAACCAGAATTATTAAACAATATTGTAAAATTTCGGTTAGATGAGATTGAGCATAAAGACACAGCTATAATAAATGATAGTGAGCAAGCAATATTTGCAAAAACAACAAGTAGTATAGTAAAAGCGATTTGTAGAATTGCTATAAAACTAAGCAAAAAGATTTAATCTTCACGATTTTTATATCCAAGAAGTTCTGAATATATATTTTCGATGTCTTGGGTAGATTGCGAGTTATACAGTTCTGCTTGTTTAAAATATTTCTTACTTTCTTCAATATTCCCAAATGTTTTATAGCAATACCCAATCTTAAAAAAAGTTTCCTTTATATCTTGACAAAAGTTACTGCTGCCAAATAATTGAGTTATTTCAAGCCCTTGTAGAGCCAAGTCCAAAATTACGTTATCATCTTCAACAGTATATAATTCTAAATTGCTTAAATCGTGGTTTTTAGTCTTCATGTACTAGAAATTGAGAAAAAATAGGATGCCCAGGGGTTAAGCGCCGTTGTTACAATGTTACAACCTCCATTATACTGCATGATTTTACTCACTGTATAATAACAGACCCCTGGCATAAACTTGACTTATAAGTTTTTGACAGATTGATCTTACAACCATAGAGCTTAAAAAGCATTAACATTTCATATATTAGTTGAATAATATAAATAATCTATAAGTGTTAGTTGTTATATTGATATATATATGTAATTATTAGTTAATAAATACCATTTTTTATATTTTGTAGGTGAAATTTTGTAGTTAAATTTGCTTTTAAATAGATAATAATCTATATATAGATATATAATATATGTATAATAAGAAATAAAAATGAATAATTCTCATCCTACTACTAAGTCACATTTATTTCATATAGTTGATCCAAGCCCTTGGCCTATTTTAACTTCATTTGCTTTGCTTATTTTAGTTGTTGGTGGGGTTGCATTTATGCATAGCTATAAATTTAGCCATCACATATTAGTTTTTGGAGTTATTTCAGTAGCTTATTGCTTATATTCTTGGTGGAGAGATGTAATAAAAGAAGGAATAATAGATCATAGTCATACCGAGCCTGTTAGGCATGGTCTAAGAATTGGGATGGCTTTATTTATTTTAACCGAAATAATGTTTTTGGGAGTATTTTTTGTATCTTTCTTTAAATCAAGTTTATCACCTGTTGGTCTTTTGGATGGTGTGTGGGTAATAAAACAAGGCGTGTGGCCGCCACCTAATATTAAAGTTTTTGACCCGTTTGATATTCCTTTTATTAATACTTTAATATTGCTTTTATCTGGTACTACCATTACTTGGGCTCATTATTCTTTAGAAGAAGGTAATCAAAAGGATTGTGTAACGGCTCTTGGTCTTACTATAATCCTTGGGCTATTTTTTACAATCATGCAAGCATATGAGTATTATCACGCTGCTTTTAAATTTACTGATGGTATATATCCTTCTAATTTTTATTTAGCAACCGGCTTTCATGGTGCACATGTAATTATAGGTACTATATTTTTAATAGTATGCTATTTCAGTCATAGAGTTAGTCG
>CAZJDC010000099.1:0-4423 GCA_964544715.1 uncultured Rickettsia sp.
TAAATACTCTTCCTTATTATCTTGAATGCTTCACTCTTATCCTAAACTGGCGTTTATACACTTCTTTTAAAATAATTTTAAAGGCACCATCAAATTAACCATAAAACACAGGATTTTTATAAAATATATGATCTACAAGATGCATAGCTTCGTTCACAAAATACTTATTTTTTGCTAAATCTTAGTTAACTGGACGGTACCATTTTTTTTAATACCTGTCTATCTACAGTTTGGATAGTTATTATAACTCGTGATGCATGAAGGTAATTCCCCAATGTTAATCGCAATATAGCGTAGAGAGTTAATCGGCAACGTCAAGTTAATTATATGATGAAAACGATTTTGCTCTAAATAATAAAAGCCTTAAAAAGCAATGAGAATTACTTTTGGTACTATAAAATCAACAACTTTTATCTCTTCAGATACAAGTGGTTGATTCATGCAATAAAAGGCATTATAAGAGTAAGATGACGTTTAATTATAACTTCTAAATCCTAGAGCGTTTAGGGAATTTACTGTTTCAAATAATGGTAGTCCCATAACGTTTGAATAAGAGCCAGAAATAAATGAAATGAAAGCTTCAGCATAACCAAAAATTTTATATACCCCAGCTTTATCAATGCCTTCATCTAGTGAACAATAAAAATTTAGTTCTTCTTCACTTAATCTTTTAAACTTAACGACTGTTTGGACCATTTTCTGCCTAATAACCAATTGATCTTTCTCTTTTTTGATAACACATAAACCGGTATAAACACGATGACGACGTCCGGATAATATATTGAGGCAGTATTTTACTTCTTCAGAGCTACTTGCTTCTGGGAATATTCTTCTTGCAAGTGCTGTTACAGTATCTGCTGCTATGATAATAGCAGAATCTTCTGTCTGAGAGGCGACTTTTGTAGCTTTTTCGTAAGCAAGTCTTGTAGCTAAGTGATTTGGTGATTCACGTAGACTAGGTGTTTCGTCTATATCTGCTGGAATAATTTGTGCAGGGGTAATTTTAATTCTTTTAAGAAGCTCAACCCTTGCAGGAGATTGTGAAGCTAGTATAATAGGTAGTTGGTTTTGAGGCATGTTTAAGACTGGTGACGAAGGACTACACGACCTTTAGATAAATCATAAGGTGTCATTTCTACTGTAACTTTATCACCCAATAATACTCTAATACGATTTTTACGCATTTTACCTGCAGTGTGAGCAAGAATTGTATAACCGTTTTCCAGTTCTACTGTAAAAGTAGCATTTGGCGAAAGTTTCTTTACTATACCTGTAAACTGAATGAGATCGTCTTTTGACATTAATTTAATATCCATAATGGTCGGGGCGGAGAGATTCGAACTCCCGACCCTCTGGTCCCAAACCAGATGCGCTACCAGGCTGCGCTACGCCCCGAGAGTTAATTTTCTTATATTATATACTCTATTATTTGTAACAAATCAATTTGTTTATTTAAAAAAATGTAAGTATTAGCTTATTTAAATAATGAAAGCAGCGATTATTATCTTATCTACTCAATTCCTTATTGAGCATATATTAACTCATTTTAATAAAATCTTAACTATGGTTAAAATTAATTATATTTAAGCGAAAAAAGTAAATTTTATTTAGGTTGTACGAAGTTATTACAAATAATCTACAAAATATAATTCTCTTTAATAAAAGCACAACAATTCTAAGTTACTATCTAATGCTTTTACTTTCCTTTTTAATTCGAACTTTATCCATATTTTTATTATGTATAACTAATATTTTTTAATTAAAAATAGTATACTTTTTATAGAACAAATTTATACATCAGAAAAATTTTATTATTTTAACAATTATTAATTATATCTGCTATTCCTTTTTTATTATTAATTTTAATTAAAATACCAAGTACAAATCTTAATTTTAATATTAACCCTTTTTAATGATAAACATAACGAAAATATTAACATTTTTATATTATCTTTTGCACGAAGTAGTTACCAATCTTAACGCAATACAGAACAATTATATTTATTGGCTGATAAAATACGGTACCGTCAAAGTTACTAAGATTTAGCAAAAAGTAAGTATTTTGTGCACGAAGCTATGCGACTTACAGATCATATATTTTATAAAAATCCTTTGTTTTATGGTTAACTTGATGGTGCCTAATTAATTACTGAATCCCCCCCCTTTAGCTAGGACATAAGAGACATGCAATAATAGCGGACAAGCCACAGCATGACAATATAACAGCAGACGAAGTTTCAGTTGAAAAAAAGCACAAGATATCCCCTAGCTATAACTGCAGCGTATCAACTTAATACGTTAGGATCAAAAGTGAGCAGTATCGAAGCAATTTTTTAAATTAAATGAGTATACTATGCTATTTTTTGATATTCAAAATATATCTTTCTAACTGCATAAATCCAAGAAACGCACACGAAAGTAAATACTACCATTAGAACAGGCGAGATGGAGGTAAAAGTTGCAGTTGGGATTATGGTAAATATAATAGATTGTACAAGCCCGCTTGAAGATTTACCGACTTTCGCACTTATCACGTCAACAGCAGCCTTACCTTTTGTTTTTAACTCTTGGTCAAGAGGGATATAGAGCATTTCTCTTGAAGTATCCCATATAGAATATTTTGTTCCCTTGGCTAAAATATTCTGAATCCCGCCAATAGATACAGCAAGGGCAAGAGGTGACATTAGAATTGCTCCGTCAAATAATGATAGGATTTTTTGATCAAATACAATAAGCACAAAGAATAAGACACCAGTAACCATTATTATCAGAGGTGAGATTACAGCAGCAACAAACCAGTTATGCATACGCATTACATTATTACCGATAATAGTCATAACCATAATGGAAACACCAGTCCAAAGTATATATAAACTATTAAATTCAGCATAAGTATTAACAGTCGGGTATAGCTCTTTAATTTTTGCTTTCCATACAGCTTCTACTAAATTAATAGCAAAACCAAATGCTGCCGAACAGATTAAAAGCAGCCATAAATATTTAGATTTGGTAATATATTTAAAGCTCTTAATAATCCCCATACGCTCCGAAGTTGATCGTCCACTTTTTGCCTTGGCGTAAAATAATGGATTAGTAAAAACATTTTTACTAATAAAGCGAATTAGTAGACAACAAATAACCGCAACGATTGCAACCAAAATAGTGGATATTTGTACTAAAGTGATTTTGCTGTCAGAAATATTTATAAAGTGCTTCACAATAGTCTCATCAGATGATAGATTCATCATTAAGAAGCCAACCAATATTAAAGATGAATTACCGAATAACGAAAAAAGCGTATAGAATCTTTTAGCTTCTTCAGTAGTACTAAGTTCATTGGCGAATTGCCAGAATAATAATACATAAAAAATATTAGGCCAAAGTTCGGCAAGGCTATAATATACTATATAACCCCAATTGCCTATTAATGATATATACCATTTAAAATGCGGATAGCGATCCATCCAATCAGCTAGATAATCCGGATGCACATGAAAAATATGGATATTAGGATAGATAACAAAAGCAAATAAAACAAAAAAGCAAATAAAAAACTCAGTCAAATAATAAAAAATCTTCTCAAAAGTAAGATGATTAATCATCTTAGCATAAATAATTACGAATAAAGCAGCTGCTGGTGTAACACAATAAACCTTAGCAAAACCAGCTATTTCTGCACTGATTTCAGAAATTAAAATACTATCTTTTAATATTCGTAAAATATTTTGATTAAATAAAATGCAAAACATTAAGGCACTCATCGGAATAAATTTTCCGAGTTCATAGTTATGAATAGGCCAAAAAGCAGCTCTAAATTTGGTTTTAAACGGTCGAGATGATGAGGTACTCAGCATTATAAAGCCCTAAGGACAAAAAAAAAACTTAAGCACTTCAAGATTTTATGAAAAGATATTTCCCCTAAAAATTTTAGAGGCTATATACTGTTTTGTTACATTCTGAAGATGCGAGAGTTTATACAATATTTTTGGTCCAATGTCAAGAAAGATTAATATAATATAAGGAAGTTAGGATGCAAAATAACGATAAAGATCAGAAATATTTTGACCTATATAAGGTAAAAAATATTTAGAATTAGGGGAAATAGTAGCAGACACGAAGTATTATAGGGTGATTTACTACTCACTGTCATCCCTTCCATTTTCAATGCCCCAGAAATATTTTGCCTAAGCAGTGATAAAAGCTTTATAGAGAATTTAACAGATCAAGGCGCAGTTTATTTTAATAGATTGGTTAGAGGTTAAAGAACTGAACTATTTATTAGATAATTATGTACATAAAATAGTTGAAGTAATAAACGCGAGTTTCGTATTAACTGAGCATAGAGTTCAGTCTATCAAGAGATATTAAATAGAAGGTTTATTATCAAATATTTGATAATTTATCAGAGCAGCCAGCATATGAA
>CAZJDC010000100.1:0-4384 GCA_964544715.1 uncultured Rickettsia sp.
TTGCAATTAAATATAAATTGCTAGTAGCAGCGAATATAGCATCCATGAATGAATTAGCAAACTTGTGTCAAAATAACTCGTTTGCGTAAGGTGAGTTATTATACTTTTACTTTTAAAACTAATAATATATATAATATATTATTATATATATTATATATTTCAAGTCCATTAATTAAAATCCCTTGACTTAGGTTAATTCCTATCATATTCTGTAATTTACCATTAAAGCCCAAGATAACCCAAATAATACCAATGAATATATTTTTATCGAAATTTATCAATAATAATATTGATAAAAAGGGTAGGGTATCAGTTCCGGCAAATTACCGAGCGGTATTAGGGAAAGAAGCATTTAATGGGATCATTGCTTATCCCTCTATCAGAAATAATTGTATAGAAGCTTGCGGTATTTCGCATATCGAGAAGCTAAGGAAGATGATTGAGTCGCTTGATCCGTACTCTGAAGAGCGAGACGCTTTTGAAACTATAATATTTGGTGAAGCTGTACAGCTTTTATTTGATGGAGAGGGTAGAGTGATATTACCTGCATCTTTAATGCAGCATGCCGGGATTGAGGATCGCGTATGTTTTGTAGGTAAAGGAGTAATTTTCGAAATTTGGCAACCGCAAAATTTCAAGGATTATTTAGCTTCTGCTCAAAAACTAGCTCATGAAAAACGTTTAACTTTAAGGAATGTGAATTGATGAAGCAACCTCATATCCCTGTAATGTTAAACGAGATGCTGAAATTTTTAGCACCAACAGCAAGCGCATCCTACTTAGATTGTACATTTGGGGCAGGAGGATATAGTAAAGCGTTATTAGAAGATTGTGATTGTTATGTCACAGCTTTGGATCGTGATCCACATGTAATTAAGAAAGCAGAAGAAATAAAGCAGAATTACAAAGATAGATTTGATTTTGTAGAAACGAATTTTGCTAATTGTTTTGCAAAGCTTGGGTCAAAGAAATTTGACGGCATAGTGCTTGATTTAGGCGTTTCTTCTATGCAACTTGATATACCAAATCGTGGATTTTCGTTTTTACATGATGGTCCTTTAGATATGCGTATGAGTGGGCAGGGTTTTAGTGCTGAAGAGTTTATAAATACAGTAGAAGAGAAAGAGCTTGCAGATATAATTTACAAATATGGTGATGAGACTTTTTCCCGAAGAATTGCTAAAAAAATTGTAGAAGCAAGAAAAGCAGTAAGAATTGATAATACTAAAAAATTAGCTGATATTATACGCAGTGGTATAGGTTTTAAAAAAGGTAAGATTGATCCAGCAACTAAGACTTTTCAGGCTATTAGAATTTATATAAATGATGAACTTGGGGAGCTTAAAAAATTTTTAGCAAATGTAAAAAATATACTGAAAAAAGATGGTCGTTTAGTTGTAGTATCATTTCATTCGTTAGAAGACAGAATAGTTAAGAATTTTTTTAAAGAAAATTCAGAAAAGCCGATAGCAAGGTCAAAATATGCTAAAGATGATATTATACTAAACCCAGATAAATGGCTTAAAATTATTACTAATAAAGCGGAAGTGCCTTCAAATAAAGAAGTAAAATTCAATGTTAGAGCAAGATCAGCAAAGTTAAGGGCAGCGAAAAAAATATAATTATGAGTATAAAAAAATTTCAATATTTAGTATTGCTAGTAATAATTATAGTGGTTTGCAGTTTGTTTACAATTAAGGAACGTGTTTCAACCTTTGATTATCAATTAAGTAGTGTTTTAAAGCAAATAAATAGCGAAAATAATAATATTCATATTCTGAAAGCAGAAAAAGCTTATCTGATCTCGCCAGCAAGGTTAAAAAATCTTGCAACTGCTTATTTAGAATTACAAACGGTGAAACCTTGTCAAATGGTAAGAGATCCGTTATCACCAATTACTACCTCAAATATTAAATTTGATCATGATATCAATATTTTTAAAAGCAATAATAATCGGAGATATAAGAAAATTACAAATAATAAATATATACAGACAGTTTCAAGCAGGGATAGGTGATGTCATCCCGTGTGGTTTGTCTCAAGACCCCGGGATCCAGTAATATAAAAAATACATATATCAAAAGCTTGATTGACTTCACTTTATGCTGGATCCCGGTCGTCAAACCACGGGATGAAAAGGTGTTTGAAACAAAACAAATTAATATGAAACAGATTGTGGAAAAGTGGAAACCTGATATTAGGAGTTTAATATTTTGGAATGTTTGTAGTAAAAATACAAAAATCCGGTTATTGATAGTTATGGGTGCTTTTTCTTTTCTTTTTTGTACTGTATCTTACAGGCTCATAATAGTTGCTACTAATGTTTATGATAAAAACTTTCACCCTCTAAAAAAGAATAGCCAGTTTAGAAAAGACATAGTCGATCGTAACGATAATTTGCTTGCTGTAAACTTGCCATCTGCATCATTATTTGCCAATCCGCCAATAGTAATTGATCCCGAAAATTCCGTAAAAAAAATATCAGAGATTCTGCCTGATATAAATAAAGCTAAGCTACTTGCTGATCTTAAATCCAATAAAAGTTTTATATGGGTAAAAAGGGATTTATTGCCTAGTCAGCAAGAGAGAATAATGAGTCTTGGGTTGCTTGGTTTTGATTTTGAAGAAGAGCAAAAGCGTATTTACACATTTGCTAATTTAGCATCTCATATTGTGGGTTATGTGGGTAGGGATATGGGGGGTCTTAGCGGACTTGAACTTGCTTATGATAAATATTTAACTAATTCCGATCTTGATTTAAACAAGCCAGGGAAACAGAAAGAGCCACTTAAATTATCGATTGATATTAGGTTGCAAAGTATCTTAAGTGAAGAAATCGACAAGACCTTAAAGCAATTTAATGCTATAGGAGCGGTGGGTATTATTGCGAATCCTAATAATGGTGAGATCTTAGCTTTAGTTAGTAAGCCGGATTTTGATCCGCATTATCCAAACATTGCAAAACCTCAGCAGCTTTTTAATATGGCAAGCCTTGGAATTTATGAAATAGGTTCGGTATTTAAATCTTTGACCATGGCGGTCGGTTTCGATACTGGTGTGATAAATATGAATGATGCTTATGATATAAGCTATATGAAAGTTGGTGGTGTTCAGATTAAGGATTACACACCAAGGCAAGGATGGCATAGTGTAACGGATATTTTTGTGTATTCTTCAAATATTGGTGTAAGTCAGATTATGCTTGAAGTAGGTAAAAATAATTTCAGAAAATATTTAAAGAAATTAGGTTTGCTAGATCAAGTGCAAATAGAATTACCGGAACGAGGTACCCCTCTTTTCCCTTCAGAAAAAAGATGGAATGAATTAACTAGTGCTACTATGTCATATGGTTATGGCATTTCAATTAGCCCTGTGCATTTTGTTAGGGCAATGCTGCCGGTAGTAAACGGTGGTATTTTATATGATCTTACTTTGTTAAAAAGAAATAATGAAAAAGTTGAGGGGACAAGAGTATTTAGCGAAAATACTTCAAAGCAAATGAGACAGCTATTTAGAACTGTGGTAAAAGATGGAACAGGTAAAAGGGCAGAAGTGAAAGGGTATTTGATTGGCGGAAAAACTGGTACTGCTGAGAAATTATCAAGCAATGCCGGTAAAAAGAAATATCTCAAAAATAGCCGTACTACTTCATTTTTAGGATTGCTGCCGGCTTCAAAACCTGAATATATAATCTATATTATGATTGATGAGCCAAAACCTACTAAAGAAACTTTTGGCTTTGCAACAGCTGGTTGGACTGCTGCACCCACTGCCGGAAGAGTGCTTGAACGCATGATATCGCTATATGGCTTAGAGCCGATAGAGCAAATAGGGGATGCGGTGGAGTAAAGTATTGTGTTATCCAGAGATTTATTCACGGGGCCTAGTAAAAAAATACTAACAAACATTTTTTGAGAGGTTTAATTTTATGCAAAATTATAATACCAATTATAGCCTTGTTATTCAAGGGTGATCCTCACCAAAAACAGTTGACAATAAGGAGTAGAGTGTGCCTGCAGCATCTATACTAAGAGAACACAAAATATCATCAGCGACGTTTTATAAATGGAGTTTTCAGATAAGTAAGAATTAATAGACTTATCTTTAGCAATTTTAATACTTTCCTTGAAAGTTTGCATAGGAGTTTTTCCATAACAGAACTTTTTAGAATGAGGTCTAGTATTATTAACTAGTTTAAATATTGATCTCAGTCAATCTGTAAAGCTTCTAATGAGCTATAAATCTTTTTACGGAAGGCTATATCATAAAACTCATATTTTAAAGTTCTATGTCATCTTTGCATATTCCATTAGTTTGAGGAGAACGTGTTTTAGTTTTAGTATGATCAATATTTTCTATAGCCAAATATAATTCAAAAGCATGA
>CAZJDC010000101.1:0-4349 GCA_964544715.1 uncultured Rickettsia sp.
TCATTTTGCAATTAAATATAAATTGCTAGTAGCCGCGAATATAGCATCCATGAATGAATTGGCAAACTTGCGTCAAAATAACTCGTTTGCGTAAGGTGAGTTTATAACCAAAAAGTTTTTCTTGTTTTTGTGATTTGATAATATTCTCTATTGGCATATTGACTGAAATCCATATGGTTTATGACCATATCTTACCATTTGCTTATGGATTCTTGTATTCTTTTTGATATAAAAACCTATTGCCTATAAGGCTCGTAGAGTTTTGGCGGACGTACTAGATAAGATGAACATTAAGATTAAAGGTGAAGTGTTTTTTATATTATGGAGAGCTGTTGACTCTGAGGGGTATGAATTAGAAGTATTATCATAGAAGCGTCGTAACAAGAAATTAGATATTCGCTTTTTATTAAAATTATTGGGTAATTATCCAGCTCCAAGAGTAATTGTTACTGCTAAGTTCAGGAGTTACATTAAACCGGTTAAGCTGATGTGTGTAACTAGGACTGATCATCGCACTCATAAAAAACTAAATAATCGTGTTGAGCACGCTCATCAAACCACTTCGACGCAAGGAAAAAATATTGATTAAATTTAAACATCCTAATGCAGTGTAATGTACATTATCACTGATGGAAAAAGTTAGAAATATATTTGTCGTAAACGTTGGCAGATATACTAAAACATCACCGGAGCAAAGAATTGCATTTGCATCCACTAAATCCATGTGGGATGAAGCTACTCAAAGACTTCTTGCTGCCTGCAATCTAAAAACATAGTACTTTTTGACACTAATGTACTTAACTTTTATGGCGCCAGCAGATAATGCTTTATTAATCGTAGAAGTTTTGCTTCAGGGCTTAAGTTTTTGATAGCCCATTTTTTAATCCAAGGTTCAGCAAGTTGCCACATATTAACATTCTCATCTAATTGTCTACCTATACCTTCGACCATTATTAAAGTTTTTTGCAATAATAATAAATCCGGCTGCACTTCCATACCAAAATCCTCAGTAATTTTAAATAGATGAGCAAGTAACTTACCAACAGAAATATTTTTAGTAGGTGCACCCACGACCGGTTCGGTCACAGCTCTACAACTTTGGGCAAATAAATCTAAATCGGTATTTGTGGGGACGTAACCGGCTCTTAAATGTACTTTAGCAACTAATTTATAATCGCGATTTAAAAAGCCGAATAAGCTTTCGGCAACAGCTAAGCGATCTTTTTCTTTAAGTCTGCCCATAATACCGAAATCAAGTAGAATTAGCTTACCCTGTTTGTCTACTAAAATATTCCCCGGGTGCAAATCAGCATGGAAAAAGCCATCTCTGTAAGCTTGATTAAAGAACATTATGGCAAAGTATTGAGCTATTTTTGCTAGCTCTAAACCCATTTCTTGCAATAGCGGAGTATCATATATAGAAGTGCCATCTAACCACTGCGTAGTTAGTATATTTTCTGATGTTAAATCCCAATATATTTTAGGAATTATTACGTTATGATCTTCTCGCATATTATCAGCAAGTTCTGAAGCAGCAGCGGCTTCAAGGCGTAAATCAAGTTCAAATTTCATAGTTTCATGAAATTTATCAACTACTTTAAGTGGTTTTAGCCTTTTTACTTTGGAAAATTTTGAGGAAATTTTTGCAAGGGAATATAGTAGCATAATGTCTCTGTTATATTTTTTATGCATATTAGGACGCAATATTTTCACCGCTACATATTCACCTGTTGTAAGCTGTGCCTTATGTACCTGTGAGATCGAGGCAGCAGCTATGGGGGTATCGTCGAAGTGTAAGAAAGGGAGGACGTCATTGTGAGCAGTCGTATACTGTGTGGCAATCTTTTGTTTACTTGCTGAGATTGCTTCATCGACATAAATGTCTTCTCGCAATGATGCCACTATCCCCCTAGCTACCTTACTATCAAACGGCGGTAATTTATCCTGCAGCAATCTTAAGTAATTTGCAATTTTAGTTCCTACTAAATCGGGTCTAGTAGAAAGCGTCTGCCCAAATTTTATATAAATCGGTCCAATGCTACTTAAAGCGTCTATTAAACGTTTGCCGTAATCTTCCTCTGATTTTCTCAATAATGACAATGGAGCAAAAAATAATGCTAATACATAACCTATACATTTAAAACTATTTGGCATTTTTAAATCATTCGTATTAGTTAAAATTTGTTTTTTGCTAATGATATAGAAAATACGCAGTAAATTAAAAAAATTATATATCATAATTTATACGCATGATGGATAGCAACAATGCCCCCACTTAAATTTTTGTAATTAACCTCTTCAACAAAGCCTGCTTCTTTAATCATTATTCTAAACTCGTCTTGTGATGGAAATAAGTCTATACTATCAACTAAATAGTCATAAGCTTCTTTATTACCAGTAATTACTTGACCGATTTTAGGAATAACATTAAATGAATAAAATTTGTAGAAATCATGTAACAAACTTTCTTTTACTTTAGAAAATTCAAGGCAGACAAACTTACCCATCGGTTTTAAAACTCTATATGCTTCTTTTAAAGCTTTATTAATATCAGGAACGTTGCGAATCCCAAACGCAATAGTATAATAGTCAAAGCTATTATCAGGAAATGGTAATTCCTCGGCACTTGCTAAGATAAATTTAAGGTTTTGAAATAGGTTTAGATCAATTGATTTTTTCTTAGCTTGCTTTAGCATTTCTTTATTAATATCGCTTAAAGTTAAAGAGATATTATTACCGCGGTCTTTCGCTTTTTTAGCAAGCTTTAAAGCAATATCACCGCTACCGCTAGCGACATCTAATATATTAGAGTTAAGATTAGGGATTTGTCTAATAAACTCATTTTTCCATAAGCGATGCATTCCAAAGCTCATAAGATCATTCATTAAGTCATATTTATCAGCAACGTTAGAAAAAACATTGTTTACAAGTGATTGTTTTTTGTATGCTTCTATTTTCTTAAATCCAAAATTTGTTTGACTCATAATTTATATATTATATAGGATATGTTTATATCTGGGACGTAAATATGTGGTCGTATGGTCCAGCTCTGTCATCCCGTGGCTTGTCCACGGGATCTAGAACAACAATTTAAATATAAAATATTAATATTTCTAAAATTAAAAGCTCGATTTATCTCCCTTGATACTGGATCCCGTGGACCAAGCCACGGGATGACATTATGTACTTTTTTCAAACCATTCAACACTATTCCATTCATCTCATATTGAGTATCTGGTATATCAATAACAGTTCGCATAATAATTTCCATTATGTATATTTAATTAGATATAGTATAAACATAAAATTATTAAAATAATAGTAAAAATGCCAGAACTTCCTGAAGTAGAAACTCTAAAAAACTCTCTAAAAAGTAAATTAATCGGTCTTGTTATAAACAAAGTGGAGTTTAAAAGAGATAGTCTACGTTATAAATTATCTACTGATTTAGCCAAGCAAATCACAAATACAAATATAGTAAATGTCAGGCGTCGTGCCAAATATTTAATAATTGACTTTGATAATAATTACTCTTTGATAGTTCATTTGGGTATGAGTGGTAGGTTTACCTTGCAGCTGAATAATTATGAAATCAAAAAACATGATCATGTCGTTTTTAACTTAAGTAATAATAAAAAACTGATTTTTAACGATACTAGAAGATTTGGGATGATTTATAGCTTTCGTACCGAGCTTTTGGAAAAAGATTTTTTTGCTAATTTGGCATTAGAGCCTTTATCCGATTTGTTTGAGCTTCAATATTTAAAAAGTAAGCTTATGAATAAGAAAGTACCGATAAAAAACTTGCTTATGGACAATAGAATTGTGGTCGGGGTTGGAAATATTTATGCTTCTGAAAGTCTTCATTTAGCCAAAATTCATCCTAATAAATTAGGAAAAGATTTAGATGATGATGAGATAAAGAATTTAATCGCAGCAGTTAAGAATGTTCTAGATAAAGCTATAATTGCTGGCGGAACTACTATTAAAGATTTTGTTAATGGTGATAACAAACCAGGTTATTTTACTCAGCAACTTATGGTTTATACAAGAGATGGGCATAAGTGCATAAGTTGTTCTGGTAGCATTATTAAGACAAAACACTCAGGAAGAAGTACTTTTTATTGTAAAATCTGTCAAAAAGCTTAACTTCTCTTTTTAAGACGTCTATAAAGCCTTTCATTATTTACGAAATTAATAGTTGAAATTATATGAAAGTAAAGCCGGTTATTATGGCGGGTGGTAGTGGTAAGAGGTTGTGGCGGTACCGTCAAGTTAACTCAGATTTAACGCAAGTTTCGTATTTACCATGTTTCTGTATAGCTGATCAATAGTGGGTTACGGGTATA
>CAZJDC010000102.1:0-4266 GCA_964544715.1 uncultured Rickettsia sp.
TTAGCTTAGCACTTCTCTAGTCAATAGTCACTCCCTATTTAACTTAAGCTATAGTTGTATTAATTATAATATCAACTACATATCAATTGGTTATGCAAGGCAAGATAAAGCATCAAATCAAGCGGCTATGCCAGCACACAATTAATAACTAATTTTCTAGAAAAATTAGGAGTCACTCATTTAATTACCATTGATTTGCATTCTGACAAAATAGAAAAACTTTTTTACATCCCTATTTCTAATCTCACACCTGAGGAAGCATACATAAGGTAGAATCCATTGGGACCTTGTTAAGCATAGATGTAGCTTATATAATTATAGAATTAGGGATATAAATAATAATTGTATTATTATATCTATAACAGGTAATGTTGAGAGCAAAAATTGTAGATATTATTGATAGCGGTGAACCAATTTATAAAGCTGCTAATTTCTTAAAGCAACACGGAGCTTTATCAATTAATACTTTTATTATGCATGCTGTACTTTCAAGAGGTTATAATATAGCAGCAGTATTAGATCGTATTTTTGTTACCGATACTATAGAAACAGATGACTTATCTTCTAAATTTCATATAGTACCTATACTAACTATCTTAGTAAAAGAGTTAAAAAATATAATATGAGTTTATGCACTCTTGAAATAAATTTGTCAGCTATAAAAGCTAATTATCGTTTATTGAAAAATATTTGTGAAACCGCTCGGGTTGGTGCGGCAGTTAAAGCTAATAGTTATGGGCTTGGTGCAATAGAAATTTCTAAAACCTTATTAGAAGAAAATTGCCGATATTTTTTTGTTGCATCAAGCAATGAAGGAATTAGTTTGCATAAAGATATAGGCAATGAAGTAAACATTCTTATTCTTAACGGCGTGTTTGAACATAATGCTTTAGAACTGATAGAATATAATTTAATACCTGTTTTAAATAACTTAGAGCAAATCAAAATTTGGCAAAAATTTAGTAATCTAAAAAAGCAATTGTTACCTTGCTATCTGCATTTTAACACTGGTATTAATCGCCTTGGGCTAACCCATAGAGAGATAGAGCAGCTAATTAATAATCGTGATTTATTAGAAGGTTTGAAAGTGGAATATATCATAAGCCACTTGTCAGCTTCTGAAGATAGTAACAATCCTTATAACTTGGCACAACTAAACAAGTTCAAAACTTATTTAGAGTATTTTCCAAACGCTAAAGCAAGCCTTGCTAATTCAGGTGGAATATTTTTAGGACAAGATTATCATTTTAATCTAGTAAGACCTGGTGCTGCTTTATATGGTTTAAATCCTTTAGGCAGCAACGAACCCAATCCGATGCAAAACCCTGTAACCTTAAAAGCACCTATAATTCACTTACAAAAATTGACATATGGAAGCCATATAGGCTATAATATGACTTTTACAACCAAGCGTGATAGTTTAATCGCAACATTGCCCTTTGGCTATGCTGATGGATTTAGTCGTAATTTTAGTAATCAAGGTATAGTATTTATTAACGGTCGCAGCGTACCAATAATAGGACAAATCTCAATGGATTTAGTTAATATTGATATTACCGATCTACCACCCTCGGATATTTTTCTAGGACAAGAAGTAGAAATTATTGGAAATAATTGCACTCCTGATAAAATATCAGATATTATAGATACTATAGGATATGAGATATTAACCAATCTTGGTAACAGATATAAAAGAGTCTATATTCGATGAACTTCGTATAGACTTTTCAAAAGTTTAATTAACTAACTAAAATATACACAAATGTTATTATATATAACTAATTATATTGGTAGACGTACCATAAAGCTAGCACAAAGTATCGGCAAATTTTTTATATTTAGCTTAGCTGCCATTACCAGCATTATAAGACCACCTTTATATTTTCGTTTAATTATCAAACAATTATTATTTATTGGCTTTTATTCTTTGCCTGTTGTTGCCATGACTACCTTTTCTTCAGGTGCAGTATTGGCATTACAGAGTTATACAGGATTTTCTCGTTTTTCTGCTGAAAGTTCTATCGCAACTGTAGTAGTGTTATCCTTAACTAGAGAACTCGGACCAGTGCTTGCGGGATTAATGGTAGCAGGAAGAGTAGGAGCATCAATTGCAGCGGAAATAGGTACTATGAGAGTTACCGAACAAGTAGATGCTTTATATACTCTCTCTACAGATTCTATTAAATATCTTGTTTTCCCAAGAGTAATTGCAGCTGTTATTACTATGCCTTGCCTTGTATTAATCGGTGATATAATCGGGGTTATGGGAGGTTACTTAGTTGGCGTATATAAGCTTGACTTTAACAGTAGCACTTATTTAACTAGCACTTTTCAATATTTAGAGCTAATAGATGTAATATCTGGTCTTGTGAAAGCTGGAGTTTTTGGCTTTATTATTTCTATAATAAGTTGCTATAGTGGTTATTATTCAGGTACAGGAGCTCAAGGTGTTGGAAGATCTACTACTTCAGCAGTAGTCAATTCTACCATTTTAATCATAATTAGTAACTACTTAATAACCGAATTATTTTTTAAAGTATAAAAAAGATATGAGTGTAGAAGAAATAAAAATTAAAATTCGGTCATTATATAAATCTTTCAATAGTCATAAAGTATTAGACGGAATAGATTTAGATGTAAAAAAAGGTAGCTCTTTAGTTATTTTAGGTGGCTCAGGTAGTGGTAAGTCAGTCTTAATTAAAAATATAGTAGGGTTAATTAAACCTGATCAAGGTCAAATCTTGATTGATAATGCAGAAATTCAAGATATCTCAAACAAAAAAAGGTTTGAGATTATGAAAGATATTGGATTTTTATTCCAAGGTGGTGCCCTTTTTGATTCTTTAAATGTACGTGATAACATTACTTTTGATACTAACAAATTATCTAAAAAAGAGAAGAACGATCTTGTCGGAGCAAAACTTGACTCAGTAGGTTTATCACCTAGAATTCTTGAGTTATATCCATCAGAATTATCGGGAGGTATGCAAAAAAGAGTAGCACTTGCACGAGCGATTTGTAGTACACCATCAATTTTATTTCTTGACGAACCAACAACAGGACTTGATCCTATAATGGCGAATGTTATTAATGAGCTGATTATAAAAATCCAAGAAGAGCTAGGAGCAACTACAATTACTATAACTCATGATATGATTAGTGCTGAAAAAATAGCTAAAGAAATAGCAATGATTTATCAAGGAAAAATTAAGTGGTATGGTAGCAAAGATGAAATGCGTAATAGCAATAATCCTTACTTAAAGCAGTTTATAAATGGCTTAACTACCGGCCCTATTGAGGTATATGTTTAAAAATTTATTATTTATAATAACGATTATAAGTATAAGTTTTAATGTTTATGCCATAAATAATATATCTTATACAACATCCGATATAGTAAAGATAGCAATCGTTCTTGGAATTGTTGTTTTAATTTTTAGCCCTGAAAAATTTCGTATTATAGTTATTGGTACAGCTTTAGGTCTAACTCTTGCATATTATACCTATAAATATATAATACCTATCTTTATTTCTTCATTAAATGGTCCTGAAAGCTATCTTTAATCTATTTTATAACCAACTAAAAGTTTACTTAAAATTTTCTATATCTATTTGCCAATCTTTGGTATTAAGGCTAGATGGTCCGTCCGCCAAAAATATTAAAACACCTTATAATATATGATTGAATAAAATTTTCACAAAAAAAATTGCAATATTTGTACTAAAATTAAAAATTGTTTTAATTTTTATTAAATTTTATTGCTGTTTTAACACGAGTTTCGTATTAACTGAGCATAGAGTTTAGTCTATCAAGAGAGATTTGATAGAAGGTTTATTGTCAGATATTTGATAATTTGTCAGCGCAGCCATCATATGAACAAAGTCATTTGTAACTGAGATATGTCTTGCATGCTCAAACTTTTTCTATCAATGCTCTTTTAAGCAGTAATATTTATGCAACATAGACATTAAGTTTAATTTTCATATTTTTCTTTACTCTAGTTACCATAAAAATTCCTTGTTCCAGAAGTTGTTGAAATAATTCTTGAGAGATGTACCCTCCAAATACTTTGCCAAAAAGATTTTTGACCATCAGTTCCAGCTGCTTTCTATCATCTTGATTACCAGGGCTAAAAGACGCTTTAACTATACCACACCACCTCTATTAATGATTAAATGTAGTTTGGAGACCATAAAACCAACCTTTTATGCCAGCAAATACTTTATGCATCGAAATACGATATTTCTTGCATACCTCTATGCTGC
>CAZJDC010000103.1:0-4261 GCA_964544715.1 uncultured Rickettsia sp.
ATTGCTGCCTCAGAATTTACAAATTTACTATTAAATAGCACTTAAAATTCAATAGTGAAATATTAAAAATACTATTTTGTGAATAAAATTAAAAGCTCATGGAGATAGTTTTGTCCAAAATGCAATATTTTAGTTACTCACGATCGTTATTTTGCAAATTTAGCAACTAAAATTATCGCTCTTTCTCATAAAAGCAATATAATCGATATTAAAGGTAAATATAAAAAATATGTTGAGAAATACGGCAATGATTACCTAAAAATCTGATAATAAAAAATATATATTTAACTTACTTGAACATTCTTATATATTAATAAGCTAGTATATAAATAGTTTTATCGAGTATGGATTTTCAAGAGTTTAAGCATAAATACGGGTATGATGATGCTACTAAAATGATGCAGCAATATTTGGATATTAAATTTGCTCATCTAGATTGTTTATTGCTTTTTAGAATGGGTGATTTTTATGAAATGTTTTATGAAGATGCGGTGCTTGCTAGCGGCGTACTCGGTATTGCCCTAACCAAAAGGGGTAAGAACGGCGATGAAGAAGTCCCGATGTGCGGCGTACCTTATCATGCTCTTGAGAATTACCTAATTAAGTTAATCGAAGAAAATTATAAAGTCGCTATTTGCGATCAGCTCGAGACTCCAGAAGAAGCAAAAAATAGAGGAGGCTATAAGGCGGTAGTTAATAGAAATGTTACCCGTATTATAACGCCTGGTACAGTGATTGAAGAAAATTTGATTACTACGACTGAACCAAATTATCTAGCAAGTCTCGTTGTGCCAAAAAATAGGGATACAGCAGCACTTTGCTATGCTGATCTTTCTACCTCCACAATTTCTATAGTTAACGTTCCTGAACTTGAAATTCTTAATGAACTTGCTCGTCTTAAACCTCGTGAAATTCTGCTTAGTGAGCATTTAAGATCTTCTGATCTTGCAAGTAATATTTCCAAACAACTAAATTTTCGCATTACTTATCAAGTTGATAGTTTTTTTGCCACCAATAAATGTGAAAAAATTATTCTAGATTTTTATAAAATGCGAGATATTAAAGGGGTAGGCGAAATATCTAGCAGTCAAATTTGTGCGATAGGTAGTATTTTAGAATATCTTACCCTAACACAAAAAGAAAATATTCCGAATTTACCAAAGCCAAAAATTATCGATTTTCATAGCTATATGACAATCGATTTTGCGACAAGACGTAATCTTGAGATAGTCACAAATTCATACGGGGGAAATAAAGGAAGCTTGCTAAGTACCATTAACTACACTGTTACTCCACAAGGCGGCAGGTTGTTATATAATTTTCTATCAAGTCCTTTAACTGACACTCATACAATAAATCAGCGTTTAAATATAACCGATTTTTTTTATTCTAATCTAGATATAACTGCAAAAGTTCGTGAGCTACTCAAGAAAACCAGTGATATAGAGCGTTGTTTCACCCGTATTACTATGAATAGAGGTTCAGGGCGTGATTTACTGAGTATTAAATATACGTTAGAGACGGCTAACTCTATTAAAGAAATATTATTTGATAATTATGGTTTTGAGCTGCCAAGCTTTATTGAACAAATTGTTAAGCCATTAATAAGAAATGATCAGTTGTATAATTTAATCGACGAAAGCATATGCGAAGATGCCCCCAATAATTTAAATGATGGTGGTGTTATAAAGCATTCATACCATCCAAACGTATTGCAGCTACATGATCTAATTAATAATGGCAAATTACATATTGAGAAACTAAAAGATCAGTATAAAAGAGAAACTGGCATAGATAGTTTAAAAATATCTCATAATAATGTGATAGGGCTGTTTATTGATATTACCGCTAAGAATGCTAATAAGATTAATGATCCCAAATTTATTCATCGTCAAACTACTGTTAATAGCGTGCGTTATACTACAATTGAATTGCAAAAACTTGAAAGTGATCTAGTTAATGCTAAAACCTTAGTAGTAAGATTAGAAAAAGAACTGTATGAAGATATATGCAATCAAGTAATGAAACAAGCTGATTATTTACGGATTCTTGACAGTTCTTTAAGCGGTATTGATGTGTTTTGTAACTTTGCTTATATTGCAAGCGAAAATGATTATGTGAGACCTGAATTTACCGATGATTTAAGTTTTAACATCGTAAAAGGTAGACATCCGGTAGTAGAAGAGGCTTTAAATAAAGAGAGAAAAAGCTTTGTACATAATGATTGTCATTTATCGGAAGCGGAACGTATTTGGCTAATTACCGGTCCTAATATGGCAGGTAAAAGTACTTTTCTGCGTCAGAATGCCATTATCGCAATGATTGCTCAAATAGGTTCATTCGTGCCGGCTAAAAGTGCTAAAATAGGGATTGTGGATAAGATATTTAGCAGAATCGGGGCAGCGGATGATTTAATTAAAGGGCAATCGACCTTTATGGCAGAGATGCTAGAGACCTCAGCGATCCTTGCACAATCTACTAACAATTCGTTGATTATATTAGACGAAGTAGGTAGAGGCACTTCTACTTATGATGGTGTATCTATTGCTTGGTCGGTGCTTGAATACATCCATGATAAACTAAAATGCCGCTGCTTGTTTGCGACTCACTATCATGAACTCATTATTATGGATAATTTTCTGCCGGCTATGCAAAATTATACTATTGCTATTGAAGAATCAGGCAAAGATATTTTATTTTTGCATAATATTATAGCAGGTGCAGCCGATAGATCATATGGTATTCATATTGCAGCCTTAGCAGGACTGCCTGCAAGCGTTATCAATAGAGCCGAGCAGATTTTGCTTAAATTTGAGAAAAATGCTGCAGGTAAAGGAAAGAATATTCTCTCAACAGAATCACACAACTTAAGTTTGTGCGCTCTTGAGCATCCTAAATCACAAAATAGTAAATTAGAAAAAAAGTTGAAAAGCATTGACCCAGATAAACTATCGCCTAAAGAGGCTCTTGAATTGATTTATGAGATGAAAAAATCGTCTTAAAAAGAAATGTAATAAATTAATAATTTTCTAATTTAACTATTGCAATTTATTCTATTATTTTTTATATTGAAAGTCGCTTAAATAAAAAGCGTGAGGACGTTTTAATATTAATAATGAATTTTATACCCTTAAATTCATTATTAATATTAAAATGCCCACAGCTCATTATTCTATATTTAAGCGGGTGTAGCTCAGGGGTAGAGTGCTACCTTGCCAAGGTCGAAGTCGAGGGTTCGAATCCCTTCACCCGCTCCAATAATTTTCTTACAGATTTCTGCTTTTAGCTAGGTTCTGTAAAGGTTTCTAATTAATAGTCTCTTCTTTGGAGGTACAAATACCCCCTCCGTCTGCCAGATGGAAAAGCTTTAGCTTGCCATGTTTATCGTGATGCCGTTAGCATCATAAGCACTATGACACATTACAGTAGGAAAGCCCATACAATGTACTATTATCGCTATCACATAGTGTGGATGGTAATCCTCCCCAAAAACAATCGACAAAAAGAGTAGAATTTTCTAAAAAAAACAAAGGAGGTTCTAAAAGATAACAATATCAAAACGTAGTGATAGCCAAATCATAACTATTTTAAATCAGGCAAGTGGTGGTGTGTGCCTATAGCATCTATACTCAGAGAACACAAAATATCATCAGCGACGCGATCAAGGTATGGAGGTATGGATTTACCGATGATTACCAAACTAAAAGAGTTAGAATTGGAAAATGATCAACTTAAAAAGTTGTATGCCGAGGAAAGGTTAAGAGCTGATATATTAAAGGCAGTACTTAAAAAAAGTAAGGAAGCCATCTCAAAGGCGAGAGATGGCTAAAATAATATCTAAGAAAAAAATTTTTCTATAAGCACTGCATGCAAAATCTTTTGTGTCAGCGAAATATGTTATCGATATAAGAGTAAACTATCATCTGAGGATGATGTTATAGCTAGTTGGCTAATGCATTTAGTGGGTAATCAAAAGAACTGGGGCTTGGATCTTTGATTTTTATATTTAACGCGAGCTTCGTATTAACTGAGCATAGAGTTTAGTCTATCAAGAGAGATTTGATAGAAGGTTTATTGTCAGATATTTGATAATTTGTCAGCGCAGCCATCATATGAACAAAGTCATTTGTAACTGAGATATGTCTTGCATGCTCAAACTTTTACCCAATAGTTTAATTTTGGCAAAAAAGGCTGGTGTTATGGTCTTCTCAAACTACATTTAATCATTAATAGAGGTGGTGGTATAGTTAAAGCGTCTTTT
>CAZJDC010000104.1:0-4237 GCA_964544715.1 uncultured Rickettsia sp.
TATCCGTAACCCACACTATTTATTAGCGATACAGAACCATGTTGAATACGAAACTTGCGTTAAAATAGATAATTTATATCTGCTACAAAATTTTTTGGATTATATGGATTAAGTAATATTGCTTCTACAATTTGATTTTTTTCACTAACTATGGAATTAATAAGTGATATCAATAAATCCTTGTTCTCTTCTACTCCGAAGATTTTTTTAAATGCTCAATTTACCCTCGGATTAACTTTAATATATATAATTACTTAATTTTATTAGTATTATTATACTATAATTTTCTAATTAATCCAATTAAGAAACCGCTAACAGTAATAAATACTCCGAGCCAAATAAAGCTCATCATCGGTTTATAATATATTTTAGCATGGATTATATTGCCATCTATATTGCTTAACACTGCATAAAGATCGTATAATAAGTAAGAATATATATCGCTTTCTTGTGATAAACCTTTCTCGATTGTATATAGTCTATTTTCTGGCTTCAATATGGTTATATTGTGGTTATTATCCTCAAGCCAAAATTCAGCAATTTGCCTATAATAATTTTTTCCTTCAGCGAATTTAACATTTTGTAATGTTACCTTGAGTTCATCAAAATTTGTACTTGTTCTAATGCTACCGGTAAAGTCCATTTCACTTTGAAATAATGCATTCATAGTAATACTAAAAGCGATAAGTGCAAATCCAAAATGTCCAAGAATCATGTTAGCTGTAGATGCTTTTAAAGATTTCCTACAATAATTAGTTTGGATTAAAAAATATAAAATATTATGCAACATTAAGAAGATAGAGGCGATCGTGGTTAAAACCGATATAACCCCAAATTTTACTTTAAGCGATATTAGATATGTTAATATCAAGGATATTATTAGCATAATAATATGCTTCTTAATTGAGTTTGTAGTAGTAAATAACCCAATCGTGAAAAGAATAGGTATGACAAAAATAATAAAATTATTAATAAAAAATCTCTCATCTATAATAACAGGTTTATCATCAAATATAGAATAAACTAAAGGATAAAGCGTTGCGGATATTAAGACGATGAGGCTTAAGGTGAAGAAGGTATTGCCGAGTAGTATGCCGAGTATGTTATACCGTGGCTTGTCCACGGTATCTTGTGAAGTAGTCTGTGATGGTAAACTTCCTGAGATCCCGCTACAAGCACGCTGGATGACAGTTTGTAAGGAGCCAACTCCCATAATCAAAAATATAGCAAGTAAATATATACCTCGCTCAGGTAAGAATGCAAAAGAATGAATCGAAGTAATAAAGCCGGATCGGACTAAAAAAGTACTGAATACTACTAATAAAAAAGTTACAATCGATAAAATAATCGTCCAGTTTTGCATACGTCCAGTTTTTGTTGTGACTGTTATAGAGTGGTGTAGCATTATGCCCGATAACCAAGGGAATAGCGAAATATTTTCTACTGGATCAAAGAACCAAAATCCGCCCCAACCGAGCTCTCTATATGCCCACCAAGAACCAAGAGCTATACCGATTGTAGTAAATAAAATACCGATATTAGAGAATGTTTTTATAAGTGTCATTCCGTGGCTTGTCCACGGGATCTTGTGCCCCAGATTATATTCTGAGATATCGCGCTCAAGTCGCGGTATGACAGGCTTAAACACTATTGCACAAACAATAGTAAAAGGTACTACGTAGCTGACATAGCCTAAATAAAGTAGAGGAGGGTGTATGCTTAAAGCAATATCTTGCAGCATTGGGTTTAGCCCTAGACCTTCTTTAGGAATAAAGGAAAATTTATTAAACGGATTAGAGGTAAAGTAAATAAAGCTGCTAAAAAGCAGTTGTATAACTGATAGAATAATAATAGAAAATTTTTTATCTTCCTGATTCTTAATTAGGACTATATAAAAACAACTAACGATTTGTAATAAAGTAAACCATAACAACATTGAACCTTCATGGCTCGACCAACTACCGGCTATTTTATATATTAATGGCTTTAAAGTGCTGGAGTTTAAGAAAACATTTTGTAGTGAAAAATCTGAAGTAATAAAGGCATAAACTAGAGTAAGAAAAGCAATAAAAGTGCAGAGGGTGGTGGTGTAGAAACAAATATCATACCATGGCTTGTCCATGAAAGCAAATTGTAACAGTATTTTTTTAAAGATACCGTGGTCAAGCCGCGGTATGACAAATAGTATTGATACACCACTTAAGCTAATAACAGCAATGAGGAAAAAATTACCGATTTCACTCACTGTCTGATATGTCCTCTATAGTAGGTAATATGATGATTCTTAGGCTATCGATTTTATTAGCGGTTTTCTTTAAAATTATTATTTTAAAGTTAAATAGCTTAATTACTTCTCCTCGATTTGGAATTCTAGCAATTTTATGAATTATTAACCCCGCTATAGTATTTGCATCATTATCTGGTAAATTCCAATCAAGTTCTCTATTAATGTCTCTAATAGTTGTAGTACCTTTTATAATATATTCGGTATTAGACTTTTTAATAATTTCATCACTATGCCTATCATGCTCATCAGTGATAGGACCAACTATCTCCTCTATAACATCTTCGAGGGTAATAATACCTTGCAAATCCCCATATTCGTCGACAACACAAGCAAAATGGTTATTACGCTCTCTAAAGGCGTTTAGCTGATCTACAACTAATGCGTTTTCGGGAATAAACCATGGAGGAGTCAGAAGATCATTAATATTAATCTTCTTTTGATCGTTATTATGTTCATAAAGCGATTTCAGCAAATCTTTTAAATTTAAAATACCAATTATATTATCTCTATTATCTTTCCACAGCGGTATACGTGTATGAGAGCTTGATAATAAAGTTTTAATTATTACTACGCTAGTTAGATCAATATTAATAGCTATGATATTACTTCTATGAGTCATAATTTCCGATACCGTCATATTACGTATATCTAAAACTCCGCCTAACATATTACGATCAGATTTATATACACCGCCTTCTTGATGGTAATGTTCAATTACCCCCCTAACTTCTTCAGTACCGGATATTTGAGGATTTAAATTAATACGGAATATAAAACATAATATTCTTGTAATGTAATCAAGAGCAATATTAATAGGCTTAAAAAGCTTTAGAAAAACTTCAATTGTTGAAGCCATTTTAAGGGCTAATTGCTCAGCTTGAGCAACAGCTATTGCTTTAGGCACTACTTCAGCAAAAACAATAATTATAAAAGCCATAACGACAGAAGCAACTAAAGGACCATTATCACCAAGAAAGCTAATAAATAAAGTAGTGGCAATAGTAGTACAAACAGTGTTAATTAAACTATTACCGATTAGCATAGTTCCTATTACTTTTTCTTTTTTCTTTAAAAACTGCAAAACAGTCTTAGCACGTTTGTCGCCAGCAATCTTAAGTTTATGAATCTTCCCAGGGGAAGAAGCAGTAATAGCAGTCTCAGTAGCAGCAAATAAAGCAGATAAGGCGATCATTATTATAATAACAATCACAAATATAGTAGTCATTCTTTATTAAAATATAAAATTAACTATAAGTAATTATATTAGTAATTAAGCATTTTGCCTAATCTTTTTTTATATACTCGGTAAATTTCAAAATTGGCTACGTCGACTTTGTAAATCCTCAGATGGTATCGTCAAGTTAACTCAGATTTAGCAAAAAATCAGTATTGTGTGAACGAAGTTATGCGACTTTGTAGATCATATATTTTATACAAATCCTGTGTTTTATGGTTAACACGACGGTGCCACTAAAACTAAAGCACGTTCTCCTCAAACTAAATGGAATATGTAAAAGATTACATAGACCTTTAAAAGGTGAGTTTTATACTATAGCTTTCCGTAAAAAGATTTATAGCTCATTATAGGATTTACAGATTGACTGAGATCAATATTTAAATAAATGTAACAACACTAGACCTCATTCTGGAAAGTTCTGTTATGGAAAAACTCTTATGCAAACTTTCAAGGATAGCATTAAAATTGCTAAAGATAAGTCTATTAATTCTTACTTGTCTGACAGCTCTTTTGCTGCTTACTCAATCCCTATCTCTCAGATTAAGTGTAGTGTTTTTTACACAATAGACCTCTTACGAAACTAGCATTTTAGGTACTCACCTTACGCAAAATTTGTAAAATAAGTATAAATGTATTAAGAGTAGAAAAAATACACCCCTCAATTATGGCTAAGAAAATATCTGATATATATTCAGAATACTTAATTTGTCAAA
>CAZJDC010000105.1:0-4219 GCA_964544715.1 uncultured Rickettsia sp.
AGTACTCTTTCTATTGCTAACCTACGATTATTTGTTTTATCCTTTTTAGTTAAAAAATTTTTCTTGTTTCGTTTTTTTGGTAACTCAGAATTATTATGAATCTTCTTTATACCTTGATATACTGTGTCAGTAATCACTTTAACCTTATGATGTATAAGCATTCTAGATTCTTTAAATAACCTAAAATCATGCCTTTCTACCATTGGCAAAATCTGTACATATTACTTGTTTTGTTTTCTTATCTACCACTACTTTGGGTTTTTAATATATGCCTTTTCTTTTTTTCTAAAAAATATAACTTTTGTTTTTTTAGGTCTTTCTATAGGACTCTCGGTTGCATCTACCAATATTACTTCATAACCTATATCATTTCTCATTAGAACTTTACGTCCAAGAAGAGCAAAGTTTGGATGTTTTACTAGTGTATCTTCTACCCATTTAATAGTTTTATATGCTGTACTTTCACTAATGCCATAATTGTTTGACCTATATCGAAATAAGTACGGTATTCTCTAAGATACTCTAAGGTCACAACCAACTAATCTTCTAGATTGAGCTTATTCTTACGAACACCTTTTGATTTCTTAAGACTATCAACTTGCTTTTTTAAATATCCACCATCTTTTAAAATAGCCCCTTCTTTACTCCTGCTAACCAACTAAATCTTTCATCCTCTAACTCTTTAACTTGATCGAATCTCATTATTACTACAAATTAAGTACTTATAGAACCTTTATACCTAAAATGGTAGTGTCGTGTAAGAGGTCTAATGAATATTCAAGGTGGAAAGAGGTTCCCACCTTGAATATAAATTCAATTTTATTTATTTTTTATTGTACTATTTGCCTACTCTTCTTATATACGAGGTATATACTCGTATATTTAAAAAATGGGCTTTATTATTTCTCGCTTTTGATCCTAACATAATATATTTATACGCATTCGGTCAAAATCTCCGAGGTGCCTAGCTCTTTTCCAAATAAAACTTCGTCTACTTAACTTTAAATATATTTTGATGAAAATTTTGCATGGTGCAGGATTTTGCTTGACTATTTTTTAATATAGTTTTATTCTATTCCACTTAAGAATAGTATAATATCTTGATTAGGCGATAAGCTAATGGCAAAGAAAAATAAAAATATTTTGGTAAGGTTATTAAGTACCGCAGGTACAGGCTTTTTTTTAGTGAAAAAGCGTAACCCAAAAACGCAAACTGAAAAGCTTTCTTTTCGTAAATACGATCCAAAAGTAAGAAAGCATGTTCTTTTTAAAGAAGAAAAAATAAAATAAGCGAAGTAATATATGGCAGTAAAAATTCGTTTAGCTAGAGGCGGTGCTAAAAAGCGTCCTTTTTACCGTGTAGTAGTAGCTAACGCAACCGCACCGCGTGATGGTGATTTCTTAGAAAAGGTTGGAACTTATAATCCAATGCTTGCTCAAGATAATAATGAACGTGTAGTTCTAAAGGCAGATCGTGTAGAATATTGGCTGAAATCTGGTGCTAAACCGACAGATAGAGTTGCAAAATTTATCGAGCAAGTTGGTATAGCTCTTCCTGAAAAAGTTAAAAAAGAAATGGAAATTAAGCTAAAAAGCCGTAAAGCTAAACCAAGGAAAAAAGAAGCTAAAGAAGCATAGTTTCGTCTAACACTTTGCGGTATCCAGAAAAAAAGCTTATAATATAAATTATTTTAGTTTTTGATCAAACTTTTGCTTTTAAGTTTTGCTGCATAGCTTAAAAAAAGCTCTATTTTATGTTATTCCTGCACAAGCAAAAATAATATACAAGTCGTGCAATAAAATAGGTCTTTACCGCAAGACAACAATTAAAAAATAAGCCGGATTAGCTCAGTGGTAGAGCAACCGCCTTGTAAGTGGTAGGTCATCAGTTCAAATCTGATATCCGGCACCACATTTAATGGTTAAGAAAGAAATTATATCGTGATTAAATTCGGTATAGAATGTACGAGTGCTGTTTAAATAATTGCATAAAAGATCGTGGTTATATATCATCCACACAATAAAAATTCCTCGTGAAAGCAGGGATCCAGCATAAGCAAGGCAAAGTAAGCTTTTAATTTTAAAAATTTAGTATGATTAGAGTTTGTTCTCTACTGGATTACCGCATTAGCGGTAATGACGCTAAGAATGTTTTGCGACCTATGCAACAAAACCCAATGCCTACGTAGGCATGGACATACGATTAATTTAATGATGATTTCAAAACTATTGAACAATACTAGATCTTTTACATATAGTATTATAGTTAAATTAATATCATCCCAGTTTTCAGCACCCTTAGCTCAGCTGGATAGAGCAACGGATTTCTAATCCGTAGGTCAGAGGTTCGAATCCTTTAGGGTGTGCCACATTTCCCATAATAATCTGTAACAAAATAATCTACTTACATATATGGAAGATAAACAAAAAACTAAACCAAAAATTCGTGCCAGAGACAATAAAATTAAGAATTTAAAGTACAAAAACTTAATTGCTATAATTAAAAATCCTGATAATGTAAAAAACATTGGTACAATCATTCGAAATGTTAATGCACTTGGTGTTAAGAAAGTCTATATTGTTACCGATCAAAATTATTGCCGGTACTATCAAGTTAACTCAGATTTAGCAAAAAATAAGTATTTTGTGAACGAAGCTATGCGACTTGTAGATCATAAATTTTATAAAAATCCTGTGTTTTATGGTTAACTTGACGGTGCCTTTTTATTATATATCGTGTATCAACACGAGCTTTTTTTAACAATTCAAAATATTATTTTCGCTCAGCAGTTGCTATAGGAAAAACTTGTAATAACTCACTACTATAATTTTTTGCCATACCGCCTAATTCTTCTATATCATGCAATTTTGGCTTGTACTTAGAAAAATCTAATATAATATTATTATAGAAACTTTTAGTAGTTTGATGAAGAGAAAAAGCACTATTCCTAAGCGTTTTTGGTTCCAAATTATTTTTAGAATCTCTAAAAAATCCTACTCTGAAATCAAACCAATATTCAAAATAATCTTGAGTAATTTCTTTCATTTCACTCTAAGGTAAATCTTTAGCTTCACTTAGGGTAAATTCCACCACTATCATATAAAAGTATCCCTTCTTTTTTAAGATCGGTGTAAAAATAACGTCCTGTTTCTAGATATCTATTTATTGATGCTCTTGATAGTCTCTTGGGAGGTACAAACCTGCATCTTCCAGATGGATATAGCTTTTAGCCTGCCATGTGTATCATGATGCGTTAGCATCATAAGCAATATGACACATTACAGCAGGAAATCTCATACAGTTTTACTATCATCGCTATCACATAGTGCGGATTACAAAGTATCGATATAAGTGGTATTATTTTACGATATAAAAAAGAGGGTGCGAAAAATTATTGTATAGGTAGCAATAGAATTGGTATTAAAATAGAAAATGGAGTAGTATCAAGTGATCATATACACATTTTTGCTAATATGCTATACCTCATATAAGAATCTGTGAATTTGTACACAAAGCGAAAGGCAGATCTTCAAAGAATATGCAAGAGGAATTTCCAATATTCACACAAAAGTACTGGGGTAGACATTTGTGGGCACGGGGTTACTTTAGTGCTACTAGTGGTAATGTGATTGATGATATAATTAATGAATATATTAATAAGCATACTGATACACATGAATCAGACATGATTTCTAACATAAGGATCGAATAAGATTTAGCTTGATATGCTACTCTAGTCGCTAAAATCAAACTTTCATCTGAGAGATGCAAGTGGTTGATTATCAATTCTTACTGATTTGTGGTCGTTGCGAGAAAGTTATGTAATAACCGATGAAGCAATCTTGTTCTGAATTATCATACTTTATTTAGTCCGTCCACCAAAAACTCTACGAGCCCTATTATAGGCAATAGGTTTTTATATCACAAAGAATACAAGAATCCATAAGAAAATGGTAAGATATAGTCATACCTTATGGATTTCAATTAATATGCCAATAGAGAATATTATCAAATCACAAAAACAAGAAAAACTTTTTGGTTATAAATTATAAGAAGAATTAAACTCAAATAATCAGCTATATAAATTAAGAGAATTAATGAATTGGTTTCTCCTCGAAGAGTAGTGATAAAAAAATGTTCCTATTAATAAATTGTATAGCTTCAGTTAAATAGGTAGTGACTATTTTAAGGGCATAGAAAACAGCATCAAAAAAATTA
>CAZJDC010000106.1:0-4185 GCA_964544715.1 uncultured Rickettsia sp.
CTATTGCTTTTTGCCTAGCTTATCACACTGGAGAAATTATAGTTTTAGATGAACCAATAGTTATCAAAAAACACGGTTATAGGAAAATAGTATATTTCATGTGGGATTAGATACATTGGTTAATATCTTGTATAATATTTCTACTCTATTAGTACGTTTAGTACGTTGGGATACAGTTGTTGTCCTCGATATTCCAACATCCAGAGGTGCTAAAATGAAAAATTGTCATGTAGTGAGACATATACATAAACTATTCTAATTTTAATCTTAATATATCAGATCAAATATGAAGGTTTACAAATTATAGCAAAAAAATGTTTTCTCAAGGATTCAAG
The DNA here is from genome assembly GCA_964544715.1 of uncultured Rickettsia sp. Lineage (GTDB taxonomy): Bacteria > Pseudomonadota > Alphaproteobacteria > Rickettsiales > Rickettsiaceae > Rickettsia. Next base: position 336 of record CAZJDC010000106.1, read on the forward strand.
ATTTCTATATATATCCAGAACTTACTGGTCTTAATGAATCTTTTATTTGCTCAATTGCAAAATTGTAATTAATAGTGCAGTAATTTGCTACACAGTTTTTTAAACTTTATATCCTTCTCAAAAAAAAGCAACGCGTTATTGTCATAATTAAATATACTCTTTATAATGTTAGTTATTTAAACTAGCAAAAACATTTATGAAAAAATTCCCAAAAAATTATAATTTTATCGAAAGCGAAAAAAAATGGCAGAGGATTTGGCAAGAAAAACAAATTTATGCTTACGATAAGAATATTGCTAAAGATGACACATTTGTTGTGGATACGCCACCACCCACTGTTTCAGGACAGCTTCATATAGGGCATGTTTACAGCTATACACAGACCGATTTTATAGTACGTTTTCAGCGTATGATGGGAAAAAACATTTTCTATCCTATGGGCTGTGACGGTAATGGACTACCAACAGAACGACTTGTTGAAAAGCAAAGACAAGTGAAAGCATATAATATGGGTAGAGAAGAATTTATCAAAATTTGTAATGAGGTAGTAGCAAGCGAAGAAGAAAAATTTAGAAGATTGTTTAATCACATAGCTTTATCGGTAGATTGGAGTTTAGAATATCAAACAATCAGCCCTTTATCTCGTAAAATATCACAAATGTCTTTTCTTGATCTAGTAAAAAAAGGTGAGGTCTATCGTAATAATCAGCCAATTTTGTGGGATCCAGTAGATGGTACAGCCCTTGCTCAGGCTGATATTGAGGATCAGGAACAAACCTCATTCATGAACTATATTACATTTAACACTGAAGCAAATGATGAATTTACTATAGCAACTACAAGACCTGAACTATTACCTGCTTGTGTTGCCGTGTTCTATCATCCTGATGATAAGCATTATCAGCATTTAGCAGGCAAATTTGCCGTTACTCCGCTGTTTAATGTAAAAGTTCCTCTCTTAGCTGATTCTTTAGTGCAGCCAGATAAAGGCACAGGTCTTGTGATGTGTTGTACCTTTGGTGATCAAACGGATATTATTTGGTGGAAAACGCATAATCTGCCTTTGAATACTATTATTACTAAAAAAGGTATAATAGATTTTCCTCATGAGATTGGGATAGACGGTTTAAAAATTAAAGAAGCAAGAAGCAAAATAATAGATATTTTAAAGGAGCAGAAGCTACTCATTAAACAAGAAGAAATTACCCAAACTGTTAAATGTGCTGAACGTTCAGGTGCACCTCTTGAGGTTTTAACCGTACCACAGTGGTTTGTTAAAACAATATCACATAAAGAAGACTTGCTGAAAAGAGCAAGCGAATTAAATTGGCATCCTAAAAATATGAAAATTCGTTTAGAGAATTGGATTAATGCCATATCGTGGGACTGGTGTATAAGTAGGCAGCGTTATTTTGGTGTGCCGTTTCCAGTTTGGTATTCTAAAAGAGTTGGCGAAGAGGGTAAAATTTTATATGCCGATATTTCTCAGTTACCTGTGGATCCTTTAAAAGATTTACCTATTGGCTATAGTAAAGACGAAGTAGAACCTGAATTAGACGTTATGGATACTTGGGCAACAAGTTCCGTGTCACCGCAACTTTCAACATGGGGTATTTCTGACGAGTTTGCTGTGAATAAGGATAGGCATAATAAATTGTTCCCGATGAATTTGAGACCTCAAGCACATGAAATTATTAGAACTTGGGCAGTGTATACTATCTTAAAAGCTCATCTACATCAAAATACTGTACCGTGGGAAAATATCATGGTAAGTGGTTGGTGTTTAGCTGAAGATCGTAGTAAAATGTCTAAATCTAAAGGAAATGTGTTAGTACCTGAGAAATTGCTAGACCAATATGGTTCTGATATTATACGTTATTGGTCAGCTAATTCGAGGTTAGGAGCCGATACTGCCTATTCAGAAGACGTAATGAAAAATGGCAAGAGGCTTGTTAACAAGCTATGGAATGCTGCTAAATTTGTGTCATATCATTTTGATACATTATCTGCTGAAGATAAAAAAGCAAATCTTATAGATGTAAAAGAAAAAATTACTCATGAATTCGATCAATGGATAATTAATAAACTGGTAGAGCTAGCAAATAATGCAACAAACGAGCTGCAAAATTATGAATATGCAAATGCTATGCATTTAACGGAAAAATTTTTCTGGTCAGTATTTTGTGATAATTATTTAGAGATAAGTAAAACACGAGCTTATGATGAGGAAAATAAAAACCCTAACGGACAATATAGCAGCATATTAACGCTTTATCATGTTATGAAAACTTTACTTAAACTATTTGCACCATTTATGCCACATATTACTGAGGAGCTATATCAAATATTATATAGCGATAATTCTATTCACATTAAAGGTAATTGGATTAATTATGGTAATTTAAACTATAAAATAGATGCAAAACAAGCTGAAGGATTGCTTGAAATTTTAGATCATGTTAGAAAAATTAAGGCTGAAAAAAATCTATCCGTAAAAGCAGAAGTAAAATTACTTGAAGTGAAGGGTATTATATTATCTGAAGAGTTAAAAGAAGATTTAAAGAACGTTACATCATCTGATGAAATCACATTTGAGGCAAAAGGTGATAAAATTGAAGTGGGTATTATCCATTAAAAATATTTTAGGCTGCACTTTACTATATAAAACGCTTATCGATGAAGAGGTAAAAAAATACAGAATTAGTGAGAATACGGCTCTTGCACTCTATCAAATAATGAAAGATACTCATGAGTTGTTAACTTAAGCACAATATGAATTATTGGATAGACGGTGGTACTCTATACTTGGGGCAGTTCGTAATTAAGGGATAATGCCTTATGATGATCTCGATATTGTCATAATACAGGAAGATGAGATAAGGCTACAGCAAATATTTCCAGAGTTAAAAAAACTAGGCTATTCTATTTCTCACGATATGGCTTATAAAGTATGCCAAAAAGGCTGCATTGATATTTTTATTTTTCAAACAGAAAAAAATAAATTTATTCATGCTAATTTCAAAACACGCACTCTATATCCTAATGATTTCTTTTTTAATTATAAATTATTACCTTTAAAAAAATACAAATTTGGTGATATAGAAATTTATGGTCCTTTTAATCCTAAAGAAAATCTAAACAGACAATATCCTGAATGTGATAAATACGCGGTGATACATCATCCATATAATTTACATTTGTTTGTTCTATCAAATATAAAAAATAGAGTAAATTAACGTTATTAGATGATACCCACAAACTAGAATTATTAGAAATTAGTAGAACAGCATCCTAAAAATATAGGATTATTTAGATTTTTTATTAATACAAAGCTACACTACTAAAATTTCTATTTTTCAAACAGAAAAAAATTTAGAAATGCTAATGAACTACCAGAGAAATTAAATGAATCGTAGAACACTGATAAATTTGGTCAAAAAGGAAACGTTGATTATAACACAGGTCTTACTTGATGTTTAATCATAGAGAAATCACCTCTCAAGGAATACTACCTCTTACCAGCAAAGTCTTTTAATTGTGCTTAAAAATTTTACAAAAGAATAATTGCATTAAAAATTGCTATAGCTCATAATAGTTAATTTTAATTAGTCCATCCGCCAAAAAACTCTACGAGCTTTATAGGAAATAGGGTTTTTTATCAATAAAGAATACAAGAATCCATAAGACAATGGTAAGATATAGCTTAAGTTAAATAGGTAGTGAACATTTTAATGGCATAGAAAACAGCATCAAAAAAATTATCCAAATCACCGGCAATTTTTCTTACTTAATTCGTAATCTTAAACCAATAATGCTCAATAGAATTTAAATTAGGTGAGTAAGTTGGTAA
>CAZJDC010000107.1:0-4182 GCA_964544715.1 uncultured Rickettsia sp.
ACCCATTAGACTTGACTAATTAAATAAAAACTCTTTACAAAAAAAACTTTTTTATCGTAGTAAAAATCGTGGCTGCAAAGAAATGGATTATATATTAGGAAATTTTGCTAGTCTTTACTTGCCGTTTATGGCAAAAAAAAACTTTTAAGCTATGCTTTAATACTTGATCAAAATGACAATGACCTTTATAATTGGATTACCAATAACTCTTCCGTTCCGTCTAATTTAGATGCTGAAATAATGGAGCAATTACGCAAAATAATAAAAATATAATTTCCCATCATACATGATACAACAAAATTTCCCATCTACTGCTAAATCTTTCTTCACAATTGATAGATTTATAAAGAATTCTAAACAGGATTTCATTTTAGTTACAAGCAATGAAGAGGAGGCGTTGCAATTATACAAGCAGGCTTTATTTTTTTTACCGAGCGAAAATATATTTTATTTTCCAAGCTATGATACAATTCCTTATGACCATACATCACCAAATTGCAATATTTTATCTAAGCGAGCTGAAACATTAACCAAGTTAGCTACCAATAAAGGCAATAAATTAGTCATTACTCACGTAACAAACTTATTGAACAAATTACCGCCTAAGGATTTTTTCGCTAAATATTATCTAAAATTATTGCCCAAAATGAAGATGAGTGCAAATGAGCTTAGTAAGTTTTTAGTAGAAAATAGCTTTACAAGGAATGCAAGTAGCGTGGATGTTGGGGAGTTTGCGGTTAGAGGCGAAATTATTGATTTAATACTACCGGAATCTAAAGGCTATAGGATTAATTTTAGCTGGGATCATATTGAATCAATTAAAGAATTTGATATTGATACACAAATCTCAACTAAATCTTGTAATGAGCTAATTATTAGCCCAGCCAGTGAAATAGTTTTAAATCCTGAAACAATCAGTAATTTTAAAGATAATTACCTGCGTAATTTTGGAGTTAACCATACCGATCATCCTTTATATGAAGCAATCACCGGAGGAAGAAAATTCTCAGGATATGAGCAATTACTATTATTTTATAATACCTATTCCGGTTTAATAGATTACCTTAACAGTCCGGTCATTATCTTTGATAATTTAACAAAGCAGGATATTTTGGAATTTGAGCATAGCTATAACGCTTTTTATAAAGCAAGGTTAGATGCAAATAAGCTTAAGTTTAATAGCTTTTACCCTACTCTTCCACCTTCTGCCCTATATTTTACTTCTCTTGAAGCTATAAAATTACTTGAACAGGAAAATAATATCTTAATTAACTATGAAAATTCCGAGCAAGCTAGTGTAATTGAAAATATAACAGCCGCAAGCTTTGTAGAGAAGAAAACCGTTTTCGATAAGTTGTTTGAAATTGTCAAGGATAATTCTCGTAAGAGAATTATTATGGGCTCAAGCGTTTTAAGTAGCTTTGAAAGAGTCAAAAGTATAATCGAGAATTATGAATATAGTTATAATGAAATAGAATATTTGGAAGAAGCAAATCTTGGGGTGATAAATATTGCCATATTACCTTTAAATCAAAGCTTTTCTACTCCTGAATATCTATTTATTGCCGCTAGCGAATTATTAAAAGAAAAAGTAATCGCCACAAATACTAACAAAAAACTCAAGAATATTTTACTTGAGCTTGATCATCTAGCTGAAGGAGAGCTGATAGTTCATAAGGATTATGGTATAGGGCAGTGCTTAAAGCTTGAAACTTTAGAGATCAAAGGCAAGCTTCATGATTTTTTAAAGATTCTATATGCCGGGAATGATAAGCTATATATACCAGTTGAAAATATTGAGGTAATAAAGAAGTATGGCAGCGGTGTGGCACAGCTTGATAAGCTCGGAAGTGTCTCGTGGCAAAAAAACAAAGCAAAGCTTAAAAACCGTATTAAAGAAATTGCTCTGCATTTAATACAAATAGCTGCTAAAAGAAAGCTTAATACCACTGCTGCTATTGAATTTGATCTTGAAGAATATGATAAGTTTTGTGCTAAATTTCCTTTTACCGAAACTGAGGATCAATTAAACGCTATAAACGTGATTAGGGAAGATTTAAATACTGGCATGTTAATGGACAGGCTAATATGTGGGGATGTTGGCTTTGGTAAAACCGAAGTGGCAATGCGTGCTGCTTTTATGGTTGCTAAGTCCTTAAACGAGAATTTGCCACAAGTGGCAGTGGTCGTGCCAACTACTATCCTATGCAGTCAGCATTTTGCAAGATTCACAGAAAGATTTAAAGATTTCGGTTTAAATATCAAGCAATTATCTAGTGTTATTAGTTCCAAAGAAGCAAAAATTGTAAGATCGGAACTTGCAAGCGGTAAGATAAATATAATAATAGGTACGCATTCTTTACTGCATAAAGTAACTAAATTTTGTAATCTTAAACTGTTAATTATAGATGAAGAACAACATTTTGGCGTTGGTCAAAAGGAATTCCTTAAATCGCTCAAATCTTCTACCCACGTGCTTGCAATGTCTGCAACTCCGATACCTCGCACCTTACAAATGTCGATGACCGGTTTAAAAGAGCTAAGCATTATCGCAACACCTCCGCTAAACAGACTGGCAGTACGTACCTCCGTTATGCCGTTTGATCCTGTTATTATCAGGGATGCATTACTGCGTGAGCATTTTAGGGGCGGTAAAAGCTTTTTTGTTGTTCCAAGGATTAACGATATAGAAGATATCGAAAAGAAATTAAAGCAAATCGTCCCTGAATTAAGCTATAAAGTTGTACATGGTCAAATGTCGCCGAATAAAATTGACGAAATCATGAGCGAATTTTATGACGGCAAATGTGATATATTAATCTCAACAACTATAATAGAGTCAGGAATTGATATACAAGACGCAAATACTATGATTATCCATAAAGCCGATATGTTAGGGCTTAGTCAACTATATCAATTACGTGGAAGAATTGGGCGAGGTAAAGTACGAGGTTATGCTTACTTAACGCTGCCAGGTCATAAGAAAATGACGCCGCATATCTTAAGACGTTTAGAGATAATCCAGAATAGCTGTGTTTTAGGTTCAGGCTTTACTATCGCAAGCCATGATATGGATTTACGGGGCTTCGGTAATTTAATCGGTGAAGAGCAATCAGGGAAAATTAGAGAAGTTGGAACAGAGCTTTACCAAGAAATGCTAGAAGAGCAGATAGCTATTTATAAAGATGAGCCGATAAGCGGCGAGCAGCCTTTCATCCCAAGTATTAATCTAGGATTATCAGTCTTCATTCCTGATAATTATGTGTCAGATTCAGTGCTAAAGCTTGGTTTATATAGAAGAATAGGTAATCTAAACGATGATCTAGAAGTAGAGAAATTTAAAGATGAAATGATTGATAGATTTGGCAGCCTGCCAACTGCATTTAATAATTTACTTGATATTGTCAAAATAAAATTATTATGCTTTAAGTTGAACATTGAAAATCTAGATTCAGGCAATAATGGTTTTGTAATTAAATTTTATAAAAACGCCGATATGGCTGATAAGATTTTAAAATTCGTAAATACTTATTCTGCTAATGCAAAAATTAAACCTGATAACAGATTAGTGTTTATCAAGAAGTTAGTAGGTAAGAATATAATTGCTGAGGCCAATCAATTACTATGGAATTTATCGGAGGTTTAAACTACTCTCGGTAATCCTCCCAATTTTAATCGCAATAGAGAAGTAGATAGTTAATCTGCCAAAGCTAGTCCATCCCCCAAAAATATTAACTCTTTCATAATCTATGATTGAATAAAATTGCTATTTTAGCGCGAGTTTCGTATTCACAAAGTCGCTGTATAGCTGATCAAGACTAGGTTACGGGGATATTCATACTACTGTTTTTGTTATAAAATTATCTAAAAATGCATAGATTGCATTGTTTTATGTCCAATATTGAAGTGCAAAACTGTTCAAATCACTTCAAGATCTTAAAAGAATAAGGATTACAGCAAAGTAACTAACTATATTTAGGCATTTTAATACAAAACTAGCGTTAATGTAATGCTCTATAACACACTTTATCTATTAAATCATCATTAGACCTCTTTCGAACCTAGTTATTTGAGTTCAAAATTATAAATTCCAGCAATTAGATTAAATCTAAGTCCAAATCGTTTTTGCCTGTTTCGATACTTGTCCGAAATGATTTTAAAGCGTTTCAGCATACTAATAAC
>CAZJDC010000108.1:0-4175 GCA_964544715.1 uncultured Rickettsia sp.
TAGTACGGAAAACATTTGTTTCACGTACTATAATATCATTTTTACTTTGAATTTTGAGAATGGCTTTTGACCAAACACAAGATTTAAGAAAAGAGGTCTTAACAATGTTGCTGAAATTTTAAATAACATGCCAAGAAAGATTTTTGGTTATAAAACACCCAATTAAATTGGGGTAGAAAATTTATAGATTTTGTTCTACTTAATTCTTGAATTTTTAAATGTTTTAACGATCCAAAAAATACGGTCGCTATAATAACCTGAAAGCCTTTTTAAATGACAAAACTTACGCTAAGTTATAGCAAATATGCTAAAACCCCTTACTACAAAACTATGTTTTACAGTGCATTACTTCTATCCCTTAATTCATGGGCAGTAGTACATCAAACATAGAGTAAGTTTGGATGATTTAAATTCTTATACGGAGGCACTACCAAAATGTATAATTCACAGAGGGATAAAATGTTAACAGTAGACGCTATAGTAAGCTGGCTTGATGATAGAAGTTGTACTCTATCTCAATGTTTTAAAGATCCAAAAAAAATACGGTCGCTATATGATAACCTGGAAAAATTTTTAAAGGATTTAAATGATTATACGGAGGCGCTATCAAATTCAAGTGCAGGATGGCAAGGACAATCGGGGTAACATTAGGCGTTGTCTCCAGGGTATTAAGGGCTTAAATGCTAAGACTAGCGAGGTAAGAAAGCTCTTAACAGCATTAACAGATAAGATACAGCAGTATAAAGATGAAATAGATGCTCAAGCAATTGGCAATGGATTATATGGTCTACAAAATATGGATGCTACGGTACAGAAAGTAGCACAATTAATAAATGCACTTGAAGTGAAAAACCCCCCTATAATCAATTAGTACAAAATGATTGGGCAAGAAATCAATTAGTAAGTAGTTATATAGCTCTCTCTAATACCTTGAATAATAAGCAGCATGGAGAAGATTTTTTACAAAATAAGTTGCAAGATATATTTGTTAACGACGAGAGTAGTAGTAATTTTAAGGATAGATTTTACTAAAAACTTGTAAATGAACATGTTAAAGATGATGAATTAGATCTTCATGGGTTAGACCATTTAACCACTAAATATTTATTAAAAAATTTGCATAATCATTCACGAAACTCAATAAATGTTATTTTTGGTAAAACTAGTCATAGTGTTACTAGTAATAATGTTATGAAAAAAATAGTAGATGAATGGATTAAGGAAAATCATGGGCCATGTGAAGAGATTCGTGAGGGGATGTTACCATGTTGAACAATTAGATGAAAGCACCGTATTGACAGGAGATATAGTGGACTGAAAAAGTTGGACAAAAAAATGAAGGGCAAGGTTTCCGAAAGAAGTTAGAATAATAAGACAAAACTTACGCTATCAGGACTTCCGTAAAACGGGTAAAAATAAAGTATATAATATGTTATTATATTAGTTTAAGCAAATTATAGCAAGGCCCCATAGGAAATATGTACATAATATGCTATTAGCATATTATGGTATAAATAATAATAAATAAATTATGGCAAGTAGTTACGTTACGATTTAAGAATGAAACTATTCAAAGCTCTAGATGATGGGTTTTCAATTGTTAAAGCATGTAAAATAAAGTAACTGGTCAATTCAAAGATATCAGAATGGCTGTTAGAACACGTACTAAAGTTTATAGTCCCTTTGGTGGTTATAAAAACCTCCATTTTCCAAATGGAAAAGCTTGAGCTTGCCATGTTGTGCGCCATGATGCGTTAGCATCATAAGCACCATGACTCAATATAGCAACAAATCACACACAGTTTACTATCATCGCTATCATATATAGTGTAGATTACAAAATATCGATACAAGGTGTTAACCTATGATATCAAAAAGCCAGTAAGAGAAATTACTGCAGTAGTTGCAGAAGAGCTCAATATTAAAATAAAAAATGGAGTAATATCAAGCGATCATATACATATATTTGCCAATATACCACCTCATATTAAAGTGGGTGAATTTGTGCAAAAAGCTAAAGTAAGATCGTCAAACAAGATACAAGAAGAATTTCCAATATTAAGAAAAAAGTATTGGGGTAGACATTTATGGGCAAGAGGATACTTTAGTTCGACTAGTGGCAATGTGACTGATAAAATGATTAATGAATATATTAATATACATATTGATGATGCTCATGCACCAGCAATGACTACTAATATAAGACTGGAATAAGCTTTAGCTTGATTCGCTACTTCTAGTTGCTATAGACAAACTTTTATCTGAGAGATGAAAGTGATTGATTTAATTGTACCTATATATATACTATAATATATTTTTACTTTAAATTTTTAGAATAGCTTTTGACCAAAAACAATATTTAAGATAGATTAAAATCTAAATCATACTTTTAGGTCTTCTACCAATAAAATCACAACATCAAAACTTGCAAGACCATAGATCCCGAAACTACAACGCTCAAGAAGCTAATTTAAACGCTAAGACAGCAATATCTGTAACAGAAGAAATATTAAATCAAGATCACAGAATTTGTTACAAGAGACGAAGAGAAGAATTAAACATGAAGAGTTAAAAACATCATAGAGCAAAAGAAGCAAATAGCGAATACAAGAAACTAAAGTGCAGAATTGATAAAAATGGGAGGATTACCATTAAATAATTATAAGAATTTCAAATAACAGTTTAATTAAAAAAAACTTATAGGATAATTTATGAATATTTTTGCGTTAGATACGTTTTCGTATGGAATTATAATGGGGTATTATGGACCCGTATGGTCTAATGAAGTACTAATTGAATATGCTGATTTTTGTAAGAAATACGGGTATAAATATTTTATCTATGCACCAAAGATGGATAAGTTGTTACGTGATAATTGGAATATATTTTTTACTGAATCACGTGTTCAGGAATTAAAAAATATCCGTGAGGCTTTTGAAGAAAAAGGTGTAGCTTTCGGTATTGGATTCAGTCCACTAGGACTTAATCACTTAAAAGATATAGAGAAAGTAGAAACAGTACTACAACAGAAAATCACTCAAATCAATAATATTAATCCTACTGTTCTAGGTATATTTTTCGATGATATCAATAAAGACTCAATTGTTCCTGACTTGGGAGTGGGGCAAGTACAGGTTGCTGAGTACATCGCACAAAGAAGTAATGCCCAGAACTTTGCCTCTGTTCCGAGCTATTACAGTAATGATCAAATTTTACAACGTGTGTTAGGACCAACTCCTGAAAGTTATTTTGCTGATTTTAGTCAGTTAGATCAAAAGTTTTCTATATTTTGGACTGGGGAACATATTATGAGTGATGGTTATACTAAAAAAGAATTAGATAATATTTCTAAGAAACTAGGACGTAAGGTAGTAATATGGGATAATTATCCAGTTAATGACCCGACTTACCTAAAAGATCATTTGCGTATTTCAGGTATAGATAGACCTCAGGAGCTTTCTTCTTGGACTTCATCGATAGCTTTTAATCCTATGATACAACCAAATATGTCAAAGATTGCGTTAGCTACAGCTCAATGTTTATTTTCTTCAGAGAAATATAATAAGCGTGAAATATATATAGAAAAACTTATAGAACTATGTGGGAAAGATTTAGCACAAGCTATAGATCAAAACTTACCATATTTTGAATTAAATGGTATTAATCGAACTGAAACATCAAATATCAAACGTATGAAAGAGCTATTTTCCTCGTTTTCTGAGATAAACGAACAGCAATATACGCATGAAATTATCGAGTTATTGGGTGGATCACAAGAAATATAAAGTTAAATTTTACTTCCTAAAAAGAATAATCAGAATAGGACAAAAATTGTAGAAACTAGGATTTTACTTTAAGTAGATCGTTGATTTCAGAGATAGATAGTCCAGTAGTAATACGTGATACCTCAGGAATAGAGTAATTATTGGCAAGCATATTTTTATGCTACTTCCATAGTTCTTTCATGTTTTCCCTCGTTTTTGCCAATCTGTAAGCCTTTAGCTTCGCCAATCTGCATGCCTTCGTTTCTACCAATCTGCATGCCTTTAGCTATTCCTTGTTGTATAACTTTTTCTACACCTTGTTGTTCCCAATGATGAGCGAGGCTAGTCATAAGTTGTTCTCCTTGCTGGTTATTTAAACGACTTTTAAGTATTTTTTCTAATTTTATCTTA
>CAZJDC010000109.1:0-4112 GCA_964544715.1 uncultured Rickettsia sp.
TTAAAGATAATAGCTACACCTGCGAAACCTTCTGTTGCCAGAGGCAAAACTTCAGGTCGACAAGTTGTACAACTCAAATAAAAAGAGACTTTATGCCTATTTTAAATAGCACTTAAAATTCAATAGCAAAATATTAAAAATACTATTTTTTGAATAAAATTAAGAGCTCATGGAGATAGTTTTGTCCAAAGTTCAATTAATAACACTTGCTGACTTCTTTGACAATTATTTATTTACTAGAGGTATACATCATAAGGTGAGTTAATTTTTAAGTTGAATTTGAAATTTAACTTAATATTATGTTTAGGAACGATATAAGAGATAGGCAATAAAACTAATTAAGAAACTAGATGACGGATGTATTTCAAAACCAATAATTTAGTATTTCCATATAATTTTTCACGCAATATTTCAATATTTGCGTTTAAGGTAAAATCATCTGTTTTAGCCATTTCAACGACTATTACAGCACCTGTAGTAAGCCAATTATTTTTTATAAGTAGCTTCATTACTTGCGGTACTATCTTATTATGATAAGGGGGGTCAACAAAGATGAGATCAAAAGCTATATTTGCTTTTGGTAAATTTAAGGCGTTAATATTGACGAAATTAACTTTATCCTGAATATTTAAGGTTTTAGCAAATTCTTCTGCTATTTTTAATGAAAATGAATCAATATCAATTATTGTAGCAAAGCCTGCTCCTCTTGATAGACTCTCAAAAGCAAGGCTACTGCTACCGGCAAATAAATCCAGCACCTTAATATTTTCATTAAATAATTTATTACCTATAAACTCACCGGAAGTTAATATGCTAAATATTGCTTCCTTGAGTTTACCGGTAGAGGGACAATATTTTATATTTTTAGCAATAGGTATTTTTTGGTTTTGAAATTTACCTGATATTATTTTCAACACTTATTTAATTTTTTAGTTACTTCTCTGTACTCATTGGGCTTAAGGTTATCTAAGGTAAAATCACCATACTGAGTTCTAATTAATTGATTAACCTTTAATCCAAAATGCTCAAATATTCTTCTAATTTCTCGATTCTTGCCTTCAAACAAGACCACCTCAAACCATGCATTACTAGAGCTTTTTTTAATTAGCTTTATTGATTGCGGATTATAAAATCCTCCATCAAATTCTAAATTTTTATAGTTACTTTTTAATAGACGCTCAGGATTTCCATAAGCTCTAACATGATATACTCGTTTTAACTTGCTTGAAGGTAACTCAAACTGCCGAGCTAAATCGCCATTATTGGTTAGTAATAATAAACCCTCGCTATTTAGATCTAACCTACCTATCGAAATGACACGTGGTAAACAACCTGTTAATTGTTCGAATACAGTTTTACGAGATAGCGGATCTTTATGAGTAGTAATTAAACCAACAGGTTTGTAGTAAATCCATAGCCTTGATTTTTGAGAAGAGGTAATTAATGAACCTGATACCTCAATTTGATTATCAGTATCAACATTTATAGCGGGCGACGTAACTATAATACCGTCTACTTTTACTTGCCCGTTAAGAATTAGTTTTTCGGCATCTCGCCTAGAACAAACGCCAGCATTACTGATTAATTTAGCTAATCTCTGCACTTTATTATTTTTTTATGCTGAATCTATTTTGGCTCATGATTCTGATGTCATGTTATGCAACAAATGATCTAATGTACGGATAACTTATATTTTAAATTAACTAGTTTTATATGACAGTTGATACTACATTTATTGTTTGCTAACTTGGTAGAAGAAAGTTTTTTAGAACTTTTAGCCAAGGTTTTATTAGAAGGTTTATTTACTTTAATATTTTTCAAAAACTTTTCTGTTTCAGCATGAAGATATTCTATTTTTACTTTAGCTAAACCTTGCTTTTGAAATGCTAAAACTTCTGCTGCTTTTGCAGATACATCTATTATACGATTTGGCTTAAAAGGTCCACGATCATTAACCATTAAAATTACTGATGCATTATTAGCTTTGTTAGTTACTTTAACTAAACATGGAAGAGGAAGAGTTTTATGAGCAGCTGTTAATAAATTTTTATTAAATATATCCCCATTAGCAGTTTTTTTTTCATGAAATTTGTCGCCACCTCCACCGTACCAAGAAGCGTAGCCTATTTCAGTAAAGCTTTTTGGAGCATGAGGCTTATAAGTTTTGCCCTTTATTTTATATTGGTTACCAACCTTATAATGTCCCTTATATACCAAATTATGAGGATCGTCTTTTGAGAGTTCTTGATATGAATTACGAGAACATGGTAGCTTTTTTGAATTATTACAACCACTTAAGCAAAAACAATAAAAGATTAATAAAATTATTAAACCATACTTAGGATTTATCATCACCATCAGTATTACTATTTAAGTTAGTTGCTATATTAGCATAACACACAACTTTTTCAACACTTTTTATTTTTGAGGCAAGATCAGCAAAGTTTTTTAGCTCTTCTTCTGACCTTGCAATACCGAATAAATACACGACATTATCTACTGTTAAAACAGTATAATTAGCAAATTTAATATCCTTTCTGACTAGATTTCTAGCTTTAATTTGTGCTGTTATCATACTATCTATAGTATATTGTGCTAAGTTGAAATGATTACTATTTTTACTTACCTTTAACTCATTAATTACTTCAGTTACGTCCTTTTGATTCCAAGCAATCTCTACTGCTTTTAACGCATCTTGTTCTTTTTCAATATGTCCTGTTAATAGTACTCTTCCTTCAGATACTTCAACTTTGATTTTAGCACCTAACTCTTTAAAGTTATTTTTTACCAAACCAGCTTTAATACCAGCTGAAATTCTTGAATCATTTAAAGTTCCAGATATTGGCTGATCTTTTGAAGCAACAATACCAGTAGTAGTTGCTGCAGTAAAGATAGCAGGAAAACAGCCTGAAAGATTCAATGCTAAAGCTGTGAAAATTAAAATTCTTAACATAATATCATTAATAAATGAAAAGTTGGAAAAGTCGGTAGAAGAGTATATATTATATTTTGCTATCAGGTAACTTATTTTTCAATAATAGAGGTAATTGAAGTAAAATGAACACAAAAGTAATCGGCACTATGCCGAATACCTTAAATTTAACCCATGCTTCATCTGAAAAGTTACGCCAAACTATTTCGTTAACTATAGCCATACAAAAGAAAAAAGTTGCTGTTCTATAGCTTAAAGTAATCCAACTTTCTTCTTTAAGGCGGATTATGCTTTCCAAAGCATATTTAATAAAAGGATTTTTCTTAATACCACTTGTAAGAAAAATTATTCCAAAAATGACATATAATATAGTCGGTTTAATTTTTATATACATCGCATCACCACTAATTAAAGTTATACTACCTGAAACAAGTAATACAGCTGTAGAAATAATAGACAGTTTGGACACTTTTTTATCAATAAAATAACAAAGAGTAATACAAATAACAGCTGTAATAAGCATATAAAGGGTAGCATTTTGTATACCGCCACTATAGAAAAATCCTGCAAAGAATGCTACTACCGGACCAATTTCTGATAAAAGTTTAAACATATTTAAATACTTCTTAACTTATTTGTTATATATTTTCTTTTGGTAATGGTGCTAAGATATTTTTATAGTACCTTAGTCGCACTTGTATAAAAATATTTATTAATAATATAGTGGTAAAGTAAGCAAGCACTTGTAAACCATTAGGTTTTGCAATATAGCCAGTAACAATATGTAAAATATTACCTATCATACTTCTATCTGCTACTAACCAAGAGCTATCCCACACTTGATCAGATAAAAACATAACTAAACCAGACGAGGTTAAAATTCCTGCAGCACTCGCTGCAAAACCACTAGCAATCAACATTAATAGTACAGTAGAAATTTTAAAAATATATTTTGGATTGGCTATTTTAATTAAACCAAAATATATTATTGGACCGAGTACAAAGCCGCTTGTAGCACCTATTATTAATCCCTGTATATAGTGACTACTTGTTATCGTATCTACTGATGCAATACTATATACCAAAATAATCATTTCTGCACCTTCTCGCAATATAGTGCTAGCGACTAAAAAAACCAACATTAAATGGCTGGCATTACCTTCAGTCAGGCTCGTTCGGG
>CAZJDC010000110.1:0-4106 GCA_964544715.1 uncultured Rickettsia sp.
TTCTTTACTCCTGCTAACCAACTAAATCTTTCATCCTCTAACTCTTTAACTTGATTGAATCTCATTATTACTGCAAATTAAGTACTTATAGAACCTTTATACCTAAAAATGCTACTTTCGTAAGAGGTCTAATGTTACAATTATTGACTGGGGAGGAGAGTGGGATATATTTTGTTGATTCAAACAAATTATCTATATGTCATGCAAAACGTACAAATAGTAATAAAGTGTTTAGTGGCATTGCTAAAAAATAGGTATGAGTAGTTAAGGATGGTTTATGGGGTTTAAATTACATAGGGTAATTAATAATAAAGGCCAGATTATGGCGATTAAAATAACGAATAGTAATTCTAGTGATTTGTCTGCTATAGAATCAATGAATGGAGGAATTATGTGGTAAATTATTTGGGGATAAGACTTATATTTCTAAGGAAATATCTGCTAAATCATTTAGTCGTGGACTATGGTTATTTACTGGGATTCGCAAGGATATGAAAAATCATTTATTAGATATAGAAGATAAAATACTTCTAAAAAGAAGATCAATAATTGAATCAGTATTTAATGTACTAAAAAACAGCATGAACCTTGAACATTCAAGACATCGTCCCCCTATTAATTTCTTAGTTCATATACTTTCTTGCATCAATACTTTTAATTTCAATAAATCTAAAAAATTTCTGGTGGTGCTAGCTGATCCTCAAACCGCCTTATCCTAAACTGGCGTTTGATTTTTATATTAGGAGATTTTAATGATTCTACTGCAATAAAATTTATGAGTAATATTTATACAATAAATATTGTTGGTATAGAGAAAATAAAAAACTATAAATATAAAATATTTTTTATAATTTAACATTTTTATTATTGTACTTGATTAATGACAGGGGTTTTAATTCCTCTTAAAAACTCTGCAGTGTTCAAGGCTTTTTTACCTTCTTGTTGGAGTTGTTTTATCATCAATATTCCTTTTCCGCAAGCTATTTCTAAATTTTTATTAATAATTGTCCCTGGGGTAAAATTATGACCTTCATTTGAATATTCTGCTTCAAGAATTTTGATTGTTTTATCATTATATTTAAAATATACTCCCGGCCATGGATTCATCCCCCTCACTTTGCAATTAATAGCATAAGCAGAATCTTGCCAATTAACTCTCCCCTCTTCTTTAGTTAATTTACGAGCATAAGTAACACCTTCGTTAGATTGCGGTTTTGGCACTATCTTATCAAGATTTGCAAGCGTTTTAATTAACAGATCAGCACCCAAATCAGCACATTGATCATGAAGTTCCTGAAAGGTTATGTTACTTTCTAAATCAAAATCTTCTTTTATCAATATATCGCCTGTATCAAGCCCTGCATCCATCTGCATAATACATACACTACTTGTTTTATCACCTTCTATAATAGTACGCTGCAGCGGTGCTGCTCCTCTATGACGAGGTAAATCAGATGGATGAATATTAAGGCAGCCATATTTCTTAGCATCTAAAATATTTAGGGGTATAATAAAACCATACGCAATAACAACTATTATATCAGCATCAATACTATTGATGAGGTTTAGTGCTTCTGCATTTCGAAGCGTTGCAGGAGTGTATATAGGCATTTGAGCCTCATCAGCTAATTGATGTACGGGAGATTTAGTTTCACTAAGCCCCCTACCCTTAGCTTTAGGGGCTTGTGTAAAAACAGCTGTAACTTGATGATTGGAATTTATAAGTTTCGTAAGAGCAGGGACGGAAAATTTTGGTGTCCCCATAAAAATTATTTTCACACTATATTTTTTTTGAGTTTCTTAAGCTTACGAAGAGCTATGTCGCGTTTCATATTACTTAAATAATCGATCATTAGCTTTCCTTCTAAATGATCATACTCATGTTGAATTACTCTTGCAAGCCAATCATTAGCTTCAAGCTCTTGCGGCTTACTATGATAATCTAAGTATCTGATTTTTATAGATTCTGATCTTGCTATCTCATACCGTTGTTCCGGTACTGAAATACATCCTTCGTTAGCTATAATAAGCTCTTCTGATTTTTCTATTATTTCAGGATTTACTATAAATAACGGATAGAAATCTTTTGGTCTCTTAATCGGACCATGATCTTTTATATCAATTACCATGATACGTTTTAATACTCCAACCTGCACGGCAGCAAGTCCTACACCATTTTCATGGTACATAGTCTCAACCATGTCATCCATGAATTTGCGGATTTGATCATTGACCTCCGGAGGAATGTCTTGAGATTTTTGTTTTAACCTTTCATCAGGTGCTTTAACAATAGGCAGTATTGACATATTTTTAAGTTTATTACATTTGATTCATTATAACATAAAACCCATAAAATGTAAAGAATGCACAAAACAACATAAATTTTATTATATAATATAGACGAAGATCAACTTGGGAAAGAGCAAGGAGATTACAAGGCGAGGAACGGAACGTATACTTAATACGTTAGTACCATAGCTCTTGTAAGACATTGTCCCCAATTTTTGAAGTTCAATCTAAGGATATAGTTGCATAATAAACTCACTTGCTCTCAATAATTTATTGAGTTAATAATTTTTATTAAAAAATAATAGAAAATATCAGATAACATGTTAAATAGATAATCTTACATGACAACTAAAGAGGAATACACTAATGCATTGGCGTGATATTGAAGAAATTTCCGAACATCTTGAAGATAATTACAGCGATGACTATAGCTCAAATATGAAACTAACCGTACTAAAAGAAATGATTACATCTTTAGCGGATTTTGAAGATCATGAAGTAGAGGTTAAAGGGGAAACACTGGAAGAAATTCTAGAAAAATGGAGAGAAATAAGAGAAGAGATGGAAAAAAACGAGTAATAATTATAGAACTTTTTAGGTAGTTTATAAATTAACTTTATAAAAATATATTATAAATAACAGTAATACAGCAACTACCTGAAAAAAAACTCTCATAGTCATAAGCTTTGAACTAAATTTTCTATCAAATTTACCACCAATAGCCATCGATACTACTCCTATAATCAAAACTAAGCTGGTTAAACAAAGTGTTATTAACAACCACATCATAATTTATATCTTATTTACTTATAGTAACTTACACCTTACTACTTTTAAAGTAACTAGTCTATCTATATTAAGCTGGAAATTACAAATTTTGTGTTGTTGATCTAAAAGGAAATTTTATCCATACTCCATCATCAAAATCATCATCATCATCTTCATCATTATATTCTTTAACAAATCTTGCATTTGCAGGAATCTCACCTATTAATTTCTGTATTTGATCTCTTGGTCAGAAATATTCTGTAGATTAATATCTATTGTTCTTACATAGAATATTCTTGTTTCTATGTTATTCATAAAATATTATCCAAATTTTATTTGGTACCCCTAGGTTAAGAACTTAAATTAACCCAAGGCATAAATTATTAAAAATATTGTGCAAATCCAAGCTTAAGATATGCGAGTAAAATCTAAATTATTTAGACACTAGATATCTCTATATCTAAGATAGATCTAGGGATATTTTTGCTGTCTTTAAAGTATTTTAGTATGATCGTAACAATATTACGATTCATATGAAAATAATTATATTGATTTTAATAAGTGGAATATTTACTGTTTTTTTTATAGTTATTAAATGTATACAGCTTAGATTGTATTATTTTGTAGAAATGTAAAAAAATTTGTTTATATTTTTACTTTAAATAAAAACAACATATTTAAAACAAGCAGTAAAGTTATTTTATGTCACATTTAAAAACTAACATTAATGAGTTAATGACTCAAAGCAAAATGAGTACTAAAGATATTGAAAATTTAACAGGATGAAGTAGAAATACTATTAACATTATAATATTTGGTATCTCTAAAAACCCTAGAATTTATACTATTAAGCAATGAGCAAATGCTTTAAATGTTAAGGTAGAATCTTTAATTTCTGATGATTAAGAAGTTCAAATTGATATTTTCAAGCCTGAACAGATAAAATTATTTAGCGAAGTTGTAAATCTTATTACAAATATTTTTATAGAAGTTGATATTTGATCTTACATTTAATCAAAATAACGTATTAAAAATACAGATAAAAAAAT
>CAZJDC010000111.1:0-4105 GCA_964544715.1 uncultured Rickettsia sp.
ATCTACAAAAGATATACCATCACACTGATCCAAAATAAAATGAAATATTAACACTCATTAGTGGTAAATGCGAACCTATGATTTTTATAAATTGACTATAACTTACTAAGTAAAAATCTCTTTGATGATGAATTCATATTTGCTTCAAATGATAGTTCTTAAAGCAATCATAAGATTACTTCCAATAAACTATTATAATAGTTTATTATCTCACTTCTATTAAGTCTCCTTTTAAGACCATATTTGTTGTTATTTTGAGTAATTGAGTTTGTGTGCTTATCTAATTCTTAAAAAAATCATCGACGTAGCACAATATTTCTGTAAAATCTATGCTCATAGGTTATTGCTAACTATATTATTTTTCAATAACCTATCAACTATTTTCTAATTCTGTAAAAATACTACCTTAGTTTAAACCTGCATCTTTTAACTAATTTATAACAAAAGTACTATTATCAATTACCAGTAACCCACTATTTATAAGCTATACAGACCATGGTGAATATGAAACTCACATTAAAATGCTATAGTTTCGCAAGAAGTCTATTATATTACAAGAGCAATAGAAGAATAAGAGCTATAGCTATAATAGCAGTGTTAGCGTTTGGGATACAAGCACTAAGAGGAAAATATCATGAACAGTTGCACTTATAGTTTATACTGGAATAATAATTATTATTATGGCCGATAATAGTTCGATCTATAATAAAAAATAGTACAGGGGATGATGGTTATATATGCCGATGAATTGTAACATATGGTCGCTTTGCTCGACAAGATAACTTCATTAGTTGTGATAATTATGTAATTTAATAAACCATTCGATTCTTGTTTTCGCAGGAATAACATAGAAAATACTGTTTGAGCCCTGCAACAACACCGGCTTGTATGTGAGTATTGGAGGATTATAAAAACGTCCCAGACAACTTTTCAAGTTCATAGAGTATAATTAAAGTCTATGCTTAGAGCATATTAATATATTACCTTTAACCTTGGTAATAAAGACTTTATCACCGGCTTTAGCTTTCTCGTTTGGTGCAAGGTAAGCATTCATAATGACCCCAGACCATTTGACTTGTCCAAGATTTTCTTCAGAAATTACCTCACTATAAACGTCGACTTCCTTACCGATCATATCGGAATAGTTTTCATTAGAAGTAGTTTTGCTATATACATATTTTTTAAGAAGATAGTATAATATACAACACCACATGAGAGATAATAAACCAAAAAACGATATTTGATTTGTTAAGTTAATTAGAGGATAATGATAAATTATAAGGGCGTTTGATAATGCCCCAAATCCCAAAAATAAGAACCCAATATTTGGGATTGCAAAAAATTCTGCAATTACACAAATTATACCAATAATTAACCATAGCTCGGTCATGGATATATAATTATTGATCATGAACATAAGTTTTTAAAAAAAATATAACATCTGCAATATCTTGTGGTTTTGATATACCGGCAAAAGACATTTTAGTACCAGGAGCATAGCTACTTGGTTTATGTAAGAAAGCAAACAAACTATCATCATCCCAACTACCTCCAAGAGCTGATAGAGCAGGTGAGTATTTATAATCGGTTATACTTGCTTTTGGACGACCTGCTACATCCCATAAATGAGGTCCTATCTTATTTGGACCATCTTTATCAAGAGAATGACACATTAGGCATTTTTTAGCTATTTCACGACCATTATCAGCATTTGCAGTTTTCATTAATTCTGGTATATTAATTGGAGCATGTGTTTGTATAGTAGGTCCTTCTGAAAGTTCCTGTACTGCAATACTATAGCCTCGATGTCTTGGTTCTAAATTTGGTTTATATAGTATATTTGCAATAAACCCAACCATCATAGCAATTAAACTAGCAAATAATATGGCGGCAACAATTTTATTTATTTCTTTTCCGTTCATATAAATATGTTATAATATGATAATGAAATATTTTTATTTTTTATAAATTAAACTATAGAGTCGATTAATTCAATGAATAAAGAAACAAATATTAAAAAAAATTTTTATTTTGATGATTTGGAAATAGAAACACTAAAAAGTAATTTCGATAAAAATTATCAACAAGAATCTGACAAGAGAATTTTAGAAAAACCTTTAGAAAAAAAATCTAAAATAGCTCAGTTTTTTGGAAATGTATGGGGTAAATTTAAAAATAGCAAAGTTGGTAAATTTTTAGAGAAGACATTTAAAATGATTGAGCTCTTTAAAAGAAAATGGGATAAATTTACTCAAAGCAAAGTCTGTAAAATATTACTTAGTAATTCCTTAAATTATGCTATTTCGTTAACATCTGCAGCAGTTGCGGTTTCAGGGCTTTTTACACCTGTATCGCCTATAGTAATAGCAGTAGCTGCTATTACTGCGGTAGGTGTAGGAATTCAAGCTATAAATGAAACTGTTAAAATACGAAATTTACGTAAACTTCATAAAGAACATAATTTATTAGTACAAAATAGAAATGCTAAAGCCCAGCAAGATTATATATTATCGTTAGAACCTAGGTTAAAAGATAGTTTAAAAAGTAAATTATTGACACCACCTAAAAATGACAAAGATTTAAATAGTGATAAGTATAGATTAACCAGCAAAAATCTTAAAAGTATTGGTATTGTATTTACAAAAAATATAGCTGGTATAACTTCTACTATATCTACTGCTATTGCTCAAGGTAACGTACTTGGAATTTTAAAAGCTACAGGTTATGGCATATTGACTTCTGTTTCGTTAATTACTGATGGACTTAGTGAAAAAGAACAAAAAGGCATAAAAACAATATTTAAGTTAAACATAAATGAAGAATGTAAAAAGCATGACACTCCAGATTATAAAAATTTAGATCAGCTAGAAAAATATACTAAAGAACAAATTCTACAAACGGCAGTGTTAAAGAAGTTAATTACTGATAAAAATTATTGGACAATGAAAGATAATGATAAGAGAGAGAAATTTCAGGAGATAAGAAATACATTTATTTATGAAATAAGAAATAATGGGTTTAATGATTTTTGTAATAAAAACAAAGTATCATTAAATCTTGAAACAGAAAGTTATGCTAAAGATATTGGTAGAGTAATGAATCCATTTTATGAAAAACCTAATAAGGCTCAAGAATATAGCAACTTAGCAAATGTTATGAATAAAAGAAGAAGATCTACTATAGCGCACTAGCATTAACAAACTTATGAGAAGTAGTATCACTAAATATTCGGTGTAATAATTCGTTATTAAGAGCATGACTAGTTTTATAGCCATTAATTGAGCTGATAATGTTATTACCAGAAGTATATAAATCGCCAAATAGGTCTAACAATTTGTGACGTACGAACTCATCTTGATAACGTAATCCATCAGGATTTAATACTTTATCTTGATCATCTATTCCTATTGCATTCTCAAATGAAGCACCAAGAGCAAACCCCTTACTCTGTAAATAATCAACATCTTTTGCAAAGCCGAAAGTCCGAGCATCGGCAATATTATCATTAAAAGATTCTGGTTTTGAAAATACTAAGCTTTGTCTTCCTATAGCTTTACTATTAAAATCAATAGTTAAATCTATTTTCATGTGATCAGAAGGTGTGCATGTTAACTCACAATCTTTATGAGTAGCTGTTACCTCTTTAAGAATTTTTAAATATTTTTTAGGAGCATTTTGTAGCTTTTTCCCAGCACATTCAATCATAAAGACGAAAGGCTTACTACTTCCATCCATTATAGGAACTTCAGGACCATCTATTTTAATAATGGCATTATCAATTCCGCATCCCCATAATGCTGCCATTAAATGTTCAATTGTTGCAACTTGTATTTTATTATTATTGCTTATAGTAGTAGACAGTACAGTATCAGAAACGTTAAAATATTTTGCTTCAATATAATTATTTTCTAAAGATATATCTGTTCTTATGAATATAATACCTGCCTGCTCTTTAGCAGGCTCAATAGTTAACTGAGTACGTTTCCCAGAATGAACACCTATTCCGTAACAGCTAACGGGCTTTGATAATGTGACTTGCTGCATTTAAAATACTAATAATATATACTTATAATATATATATTTAATGCAGTCAATGCTTTTTTAT
>CAZJDC010000112.1:0-4051 GCA_964544715.1 uncultured Rickettsia sp.
GGCATTTTTATGGTAACTAGAGTAAAGAAAAATATGATAATTACACTTATGTCTATGTTGCATAAAATATTACTGCTTAAAAGAGCATTGATAAAATTTATGTTTGTCCAAATTAAACTATTGGGTAAGTTTGAGCATGCAAGACATAGCTCAGTTACAAATAACTTTGTTCATATGCTGGCTGCTCTGATAAATTATCAAATATCTGACAATAAACCTTCTATCAAATCTCTCTTGCTAGACTAAACTCTATGCTCAGTTAATACGAAACTCGCATTATGATAGTAATGCTTATGGTCTGTTTTTGGTTCTTAGTTAAACTTCTTTGCTCTTTTTGATACTACAACATAATTGTATTATAAAAAATACACTGCAGCAAGCAGTTATATTTTTTTATATACAAGTCAACAAAAAAGTTGAAAATTAGTAAGAAATATTTACAATACTTAAAGCTTCCTTAACTAATGGAACAGTTATTTTTCTTTTAGAAGTTAACGCAAAGTGGTTGATATACTCTAATATTTCTAAAATTTTTTTATATTCTCGAGGTAAATTTACTAATAAAAAATCTATTACCACTTGTGATATTGTTACAGAAGACGTAGCAAAATGTTTAAATATTAAAATATTAATTAATTCATCATCAGGAGGATACAGCAAAACATGTAGTACAGCATTAATACGTGACGATAGATCAGGTAAAATAAAGTTTTTACCTTTATTATGAGATATAAGTAAAAGATATTTTTGCTTTTCGTTAATAAGATTAAATAAATGAAGCAATGCCGTTTCCTGCCAATTTTCTATATCGTCAATAATAAAAGCATTATAATTTGCTAAAATCTGATCATCAAAAAAAATATCTTTGATTACATACGCATTGCTTACATTCTGCCATATTTTGGTTAGATAAGTTTTACCTGAAGAAGCAGGACCTTTTATTAGCAAAGTAAATTGATAAGGATTAACTCCAAAACTATTTTGCCAATTTTGTAGAGCATTATAGGCTAGAGCATTAGACTCAGAAACAATAAATTCCTCAAGATGATATTTTTGAAGAATATTTAAAGGAAATATAAATTGCATTTATTAAACATGTCATCCCGATGGCTTGTCCACGGGATCCGTAAAACATATTGAAATAATGTATACTTTAAATTGTGCTTACTTACTCCCATGGACAAGCCACGGGATGACAATTAAATATACCTACTATTCTCTTCCTTAACTAGCTCTATCAACTGCTTAATCGATAATACGTCCTGCTCTGTAGTTCCAAGTCTTCGAATAGTTATTTGTTTATTTTCTTTCTCTTGTTTTCCGATTACTGCAATCATCGGTACTTTTTGATTTAAAAATTCACGAATTTTATAGTTAATTTTATCCGGTGATATATTAATATCAACTCGCACACCACTCTCAATCAAAGCTTTCTGCACTTCTAAAGCATAATCGTTTAAATTGCTTGTAATGGTAGCAATGGCAACCTGTATAGGAGCAAGCCACAAAGGAAAACGTCCAGCATATTCTTCAATTAATATTCCGATAAAACGCTCAAGCGAGCCGAGTATTGCCCTATGTAACATCACAGGTCTTTTTTTCTCACCGCTTGCTGCAACATAGCTAGCATCTAAACGCTCAGGCAAAACAAAATCCATTTGCAGGGTTCCGCATTGCCACCGACGCCCTATTGCATCTGTTAACACAAATTCAAGCTTAGGACCGTAAAAAGCCCCCTCACCTGGGTTTAATGTATAGCTATAACCGACTTTCTCTACCGCCTCTTTTAAAGCATTCTCAGCTTTATCCCAAGTCTCATCACTACCGGCTCTTGTTTCAGGACGATCAGAGAATTTTACTTTTATATCGGTAAACCCGAAATCCTTATAAACTTCTGTTAGTAACTTACAAAAACTAACTGTTTCATCAGTGATTTGATCTTCTCCACAAAATATATGTGCATCATCTTGCACTAAACTCCGTACTCTCATCAAACCATGTAAAGCACCTGATGCCTCATTACGGTGGCATAAGCCAAACTCAGACATACGAAGCGGCAAATCTCGATAGCTCTTAATACCCTGCTTAAAAATCTGTACGTGACAAGGGCAGTTCATCGGCTTTAAAGCAAGCGTCTTGTCATCTGTTTTTAAAGCAAACATATCTTCACGGAATTTTTCCCAATGCCCCGAGGCTTCCCAAAGGCTTTTATCAACCAATACAGGAGTCTTAACTTCAATATAACCATTTTTACGAATCTTTCTTCTGATATATTGCTCAATAGTATTATATACACTCCAACCCTTATCGTGCCAAAATACCATTCCTTGAGCTTCTTCCTGAAAATGAAATAAATCAAGTTCTTTCCCTAGCTTTCTATGATCACGCTTTTCGGCTTCTTGAAGCATGAGTAAATAATTATCTAGCTGCTCTTTAGTAGCCCAAGCCGTACCATATATACGTTGCAATACTGGGTTTTGGATATCACCTCGCCAATATGCCCCTGCAACTTTCATTAGTTTAAAATTCTTAACAAAGGCGGTAGATGGAGCGTGTGGACCTCGGCATAAATCAACAAAATTACCTTGTCTATATAAGCTAATTGGCTCATTTGACGGAATTGAAGCGATAATTTCAGTTTTATAATGCTCTCCTATCGATTTAAAAAACTCTACAGCCTTTTCCCTATCCCACAACTCTCTTGTTACTTTTTCATTTTTTTTAGCAATCTCATGCATTTTAGCTTCTATAACTGCTAAATCATCAGTGATAAAAGGCTTACTTCTTGCAAAATCATAATAATAACCATTCTCGATAGCAGGACCGATTGTTACTTGCGTTTCAGGGAATAATTCCTTCACTGCTGCTGCTGTTAAATGTGCTGCATCATGCCTTATAACTTCAAGGCATTCAGGATCTTTAGCAGTCAGAATACGCAATTTGCAATCACTATCGATTTGAGTACTTAAATCTTTAAACTCACCATTTATTTCAACAATCATTGCTGCTTTAGCAAGCGATGTTGAAATAGCAGCAGCTACCTCAAACGCTGTAATATTTTTTTCAAACTGTTTTACACTCCCATCAGGGAAATAAATATTTATCATTTTCTAACTTATTCTTTTGAAATTTTGTAATCCAACACTATAACAGAATTCATCCCGTCTTCAGTTAAAAGCATAATATCTTTAGATATTACTATAATATGATCAGGATGCTTTAAATAATCTTCTCTATCTTTTTCGTTCAAAAACTCCATAACTAAAGACAGGTAATCCTCCCAATTTTAATCACAATAGAGAGTAGATAGTTAAAGCTGCCAAAGCTAATTTTTGTATTGGCGTTATAACACCTATAGAGCCATATTTGGTCTTTCGTTATTATATGACCAAAGCCATTGAGTGGCAAGATCTTATACCTCTTGAATATTATAAAATAACTGTTGACTCAACCAATCATATCTTATAATCCTATTATATCTTTACAATATATGCATTTTGCTGAGGTTGACCTGGATGAATAAATAGTAACTTGATATTTTACTCTTTTGCCCACTTGTTCAATAATTTACTTATATATTCAGATACATTATCACAGCTTATAGATTTGGGTTTGCCTCGCCATTCTATAATTTGATCTAAGTGACCTTATGATTCTTCCTGTTGGCAATGAAAAGTCAATCTCAATCCCAATACCCTCCCTATATAAAGTCATCAATCACATTAAATAAACTATATTTTCTTCCATTATCTACACTATCTTGCATTAAAGTCCATAAACCAGCAATCATTTATTGTATTAGGACTATAACCTTTGCAGGTTTCTCGCAAAGTAGCCTGCTCTTAGGCTTTATTCTCATATTCAGTGCTAATTCCTTATGTATTCTGTATACACGTTTATGATTCCAACCGAAACCTTTGATATTACGTAACGCTAGTTTCATATTCACCATGGTTCTGTATAGATGATAAATAGTAGGTTACGGGTATATTGATAAAATAGTACTTTGGTTATAAATTAGTTAAAAGATGCAGGTTTTAAACTAAGGTAG
>CAZJDC010000113.1:0-4040 GCA_964544715.1 uncultured Rickettsia sp.
AAAAGGTAGAGGTGACTGCATAACCGCAGTAACAACTATATCAATTGAGCCCTTATATCATTTAATGTTTCACACAGGTTTTGGAACGCTTATAATGTTTGCACCTCTTGGCATCGCTTTATATTTCTTTATGGGATTTGGGCGTATGAGTTTGCAAACAGCACAAATATTATTTTGGGTTTATGCTGCCTTAACAGGAATGTCGCTTGCTTACCTAGCTCTTGTTTATACCGGTGAATCAATAGCACGTACTTTCTTTGTTTGTGCTGCTGTTTTTGGAGGAATGAGCTTATACGGATATAGTACAAATAAAGACTTGACTTCTATGGGGTCATTTTGTGCAATGGGTCTTATAGGTATAATAATCGCCTCACTAGTTAATATGTTCTTAAAAAGCTCTGCTCTTTCTTTTACTACTTCTCTTATTGGAATAGTTGTATTTATGGGTATAATTGCTTGGGATACTCAAAAGATTAAATCTATGTATTACATGGCAGGAAATGATGAAACAGGACAAAAGCTTTCTATTATGGCAGCTTTCACATTATATCTAGACGTTATAAATCTTTTCTTACATTTAATGAGATTTTTAGGTAATAGAAGAGATTGATGATGGTTACTTAATAGTTCTGATATCATGTCTGCAGAAGCAGCTATGGTGTCAGCACTATGTAACGATATCTTGTTAAAAATCTGTTACTTTCCCTTTATGCTGCCAATCACCATATCTTGTTGGCTCTAGCCCCTTAGCCCCACCGATCTCTTTTTGCATTTCTTTTTCCTTTGGTAATTTTTCTTTTTCTACTATATTATCTTTTTTATTATCCATAATATCCCTATGAAACTGCACCGTATCTATATTAATAACCATTTAGCCGAAAATAGCAAGCTCGAACTAAGTAGTAATCACACTCATTACATTAAAACTGTATTACGTCTTAATGTAAATGATCAATTTCGAGTTTTTAATGGCACGGATGGGGAATTCATTGCACAAATTGCTAAATTAGAAAGAAATAACCTTGCTATTACAATTCAAGAATACTTGAGAAAACCTTGTACTGAATCTTCATTAGCGCTTGCTGTGTCTATAATAAAACAAGATAAATTAATGCTTGCGATAAATATGGCTACGCAGCTGGGTGTAACTAAAATCATTCCTTTAATTACTGAAAGATGTCAATTTAGATCAGTAAATATTGAGCGTTTGACAAAATGCGTTATTGAAGCAACAGAACAATCTGAGCGGTTAAATCCTCCGGTAATAGATTCTGCTAGTTCTATACAAGATTATCTAAAAAAAACTAATAATTTTGTTATATATGCAAATGAACATGAAACGGAAGAAAATTCTATATTAAAACTTCACAAAAATATTACTGAGATTTCAATTATAATTGGACCAGAAGGCGGATTGACTAACGATGAGATTGCATTTCTTGCTTCATATAAAAATACACATTCTATAAGTTTAGGTAAGAATATTTTACGAGCTGAAACAGCAGTCGTAGCAGCCCTTGCCCAAATACAGTTAGTTAAATCTCATTCCCATGTAGACGGGAATGACACTGAACTTTAAACCGGTATCCGTGGTTATTGCAGGAATGACATAGGAACTATACTACTCCAATAACAATCCAAGCCTATTACCCACAGTAACATTAATATATTTTGTAGTAACAGGCAGCCCTTTGACTTCCATTTCTACGTATACATTCTGCTTTGGAAGAATTTTTGCTTTGAGCTTTGTAATAGATACATATTCATCTAGAGCTTTATTCTTATAATCCATCGCCCTCACCTTAATTAGAGGATTAGATATTAAATAATCAGAGTTATTAGACAACTTATAAAACATTTTAACAGTCCATTCACGATGCGAACTTCCTAATTTAATTTCCTCTATCTTTAACTGATCATACTTGCTTAGGAATTTAAAGCTATCTAGCAGTAATATAGCTAAACAAAAAATTATAAAGCTAGTCCATAACAATGGAAAAACACTAAATTTTTGCTTAGGTGTAATATATGGCAAAATCACCGGCACATTTGCAGAAAATTGATTACTATATCCATTTTTAATAGGTGTTTTAACAGCTTCAACTTTATCTTTATCAAAAGCACCTAATTTACTTGTTTTATAGTCTAGCTTTTGATACCAAATATGGCTACATTTAGAGCATTTAACTCGTCGCCCGTTAATACCAATTTGGTTATTTGAGACAATAAATTTTGTTTGACAATTGGGACAACTAATATACATAGTAAGTTTTTTTATATTTGACTTTATGATAAAGTTATTTATGCTTTTTAGCAATATAACAGTTAAAAATTATGTTCCCTCACATCAAAGAAATTGAAGAAGCTTGGCAAATCAAGGACAAGCTATTAAAATATTCCATAAAACTTTCAGCATTAAAAAAAATACTACAAGAGGTTATAGAAAACCTAAATAACGGCACTATTCGTGTTTGTGAGAAAAAAAATGATGGTTGGCAAGTTAATGAGTGGGTAAAAAAAGCAATCCTTTTATATTTTATGACAACTGCATCACAGCTTTATAATAATAGTTATAATAGTTGGTATGATAAAGTTGCTCCTAAATTTCCTTTTGATGCTGAGCCCCACAAATTTGAAGAATCCGGCATACGCAAAGTCCCGGGATCATTTGTTAGAACTGGCACATATATTGCTAAAAATGTCATTATTATGCCGTCTTTTATCAATATCGGTGCTTATATAGATGAGAGAACAATGATCGATACATGGGCTACTATTGGTTCATGTGCTCAAATTGGTAAAAATTGCCACATCGCAGGTGGTACTGGGATTGGTGGAGTGCTAGAGCCTTTGCAAGCGAAACCAGTTATTATCGAAGATAATTGCTTTATCGGGGCAAGATCGGAAATCGCTGAAGGGGTTATAGTGGAAGAAGGTGCGGTAGTTAGTATGGGCGTTTTTATTGGAGCATCTACAAAAATAGTTTATAGAGAGAGCGGTGAGATTATTTATGGCAGAGTGCCTGCTTACTCTGTATTAGTGCCAGGGGTATTACCCAATAAAGAAGCAGATAAAACAGGTCTTTATTGTGCCGTTATAGTAAAACAGGTTGATAAAAATACGAGAGCTAAAGTCAGTATTAATGAATTGTTAAGGAGTTGATATACATAAAAGGTATAAAAATAAATAATTATAATTTATAAACAAAAACTATTTTTTATTGCAATAAAATAATAAAGGAGGAGAGAATGACAACTCTAGTAGGAGCTCAAGATAATTGTGTAGATGCAATAAAGGAATTAGTTAAACTTGATATGATGCTATAGAAACATATGAAGCTTCCATTAATAGAATTACCGATGAGAATTATAAAGTATAATTGTACATGTTTAAAGGAAGATCATGAAAAACATGTAAAAGAATTACATGAACTTTTATTAAAAACATAAAGCAGAAAAGATAAAGGGACCTAGCAGTAAACAATAGCTAACGAAAGTCACAGTAGTGCTTTGCTGAACAAATTGGTGATAAAACTATATACAGGCTATGCTCTCAAATGAAGAAGATACTAAACACTGCTTATGAAAAGGCTAAATAAACATGCAGGTAAATGGCATGATGCAGAAAAAGTTTTAGAACAGGAGTTTAAGGAGCAAAAACATAATAAATGTATAGAAAAACAACTCAATGACTAAATTGTAAAGCTAAGAAAAACGGGGAAATTATAATTAATTGTAAACCTTTATATTTGATCTGACATATTAAGATTAGAATTAGAATAGTTTCTATATATATGTAGAAACCTAAGAAATTGGTAATGTTGTAACTACATTCTTTCTAATCCAACCAAATCTGGCTCTAGCTTGGTATTGAGGATGAACACTATCCATAAAATGGATAGACTCATCTTTAGCTAAATTATTTCTTAGCAAACTATATTGCAGCTTAAATTCCTCTTGCTTAGCTTAAATCTATTTTTCCAGGCATTAACTTAGGTTTCTTATAACTAAAACCAAGTCTGTCTAACAAGATTTAAGCTA
>CAZJDC010000114.1:0-4028 GCA_964544715.1 uncultured Rickettsia sp.
CCTATAACTCTTTAACTTGATCGAATCTCATTATTACTACAAATTTAAGTACTTAGAACCTTTATACCTAAAATACTAGTTTCGTAGTAAGAGGTATAATATTTTCTATTGGCATATTGCCTAAAATCCATAAGGTTTATGACCATATCTTACCATTTTCTTATGGATTCTTGTATTCTTTTTGATATAAAAACATATTACCTATAAGACTCGTAGAGTTTTGGCGGACGGACTAGTTAGTTACTAAATTCTTACTTTCAAGGTAATCTTTAATCTTCAGCAAATCATACCAAGAGGTGCGTTTTTGGCTAGGTTGGCGGAGTAAATAGGCTGGGTGGAAAATTGCCGTAGTCTGGATAGGAGCGGATAGATATTTATTGGTGTAAAAATAATATTCTTGTCTAATTTTAGTAATACCGGCATTTTTGCCGAGCAAGCTAGTTGCAGCAGTGCTACCGACTAGAATAATTAGTTTTGGATTAACTAAAGCTATATGCTTCTCAACAAAAGGTCTACAAATATCAACTTCTTTTAAAGTTGGTTGTCTGTTAGCAGGAGGACGCCAAAATACAGTATTAATAATATAGGCATTGTCTTTTCGTGAAATTCCAATTGCACGCAGCATATTATCAAGTAAATTACCACTTTCACCACAAAAAGGTATACCTTTTAGATCTTCATTACTTCCTGGTGCTTCACCTATTAACATAATTTTAGCCACCGGATTACCATCACCAAAAACAGTATTAGTAGCAAGCTTCTTAAGTTCACAGCCATTAAAATTTAGTAGAGATTCTTTTAGTTCTGCTATATTATCAGCTTTATCGGCAAGTAATCTTGCAAGACTGATATTATCATGTGTTTTATCATGCATATTGAACTCGATTTCTTTTGGACACATAGGTTTTGCTTGTGATTTTTCAGCCGGTTTGGTATTATCGCTTACTTTTAATGTTGGTGGATGTTCTGAGCAATAATATTCAACGCCGATTGCATTTAACCATTTAAATGTATTATTCATTATCATAAATAAAATATGTTAAAATACTCCGTACCTATCGAACTATCTGACTTAAGGCTTGATAAAGCTTTATCTCAGCTTCTTGAAAATGTATCAAGGAATCAAATCCAAAAAGCAATTAAAAGTTCCTGTGTACAAATTAACAATGTGATTATTGTCGATTCTGATATTTTGGTCAAGAAGAATGATATTATATTATTTTCTTTTAAAGAACCGGAAGCGTTAACAATAGAAGCAGCTGATATAAAACTTGATATAGTTTATGAAGATGAGGATTTGATTGTTATCAACAAAGCTGCCGGTATGACTGTCCACCCCGGGGCAGGACATCATGATGACACGCTTGTTAATGCCCTACTCCACCATACAAGGAACTTATCCGATATCGGCTCATTAGAAAGACCTGGCATAGTGCATCGTTTAGACAAAGACACAACCGGCTTAATGGTGGTTGCTAAAAATAATAAATCCCATATGTTGCTTACCAATCAGATTAAACAAAGGCAAGTTGTACGTAAATATAAAGCTTTAGTTTGGGGTGTAATTAATCCGCTAGAGGGAACAATTAAGAATAATATAGGTCGAAGTAGAAGCCATCGGCAGAAAATGACTATATTGAAATATAGCGGGAAAGAAGCAGTAACGCATTATAAAACTTTAGAGTTATTTTACGGAGGCAGCATTAGTATGGTAGAGTGCAAGCTTGCTACCGGTAGAACTCATCAAATCAGAGTGCAGCTAAGCCATTTAAAGCATTCGGTGGTTGGCGATCAAA
Organism: uncultured Rickettsia sp.; assembly: GCA_964544715.1. Taxonomy (GTDB): domain Bacteria; phylum Pseudomonadota; class Alphaproteobacteria; order Rickettsiales; family Rickettsiaceae; genus Rickettsia. The sequence goes on from CAZJDC010000114.1 coordinate 1,797, forward strand.
CTTACAACAATAATGACCGAAAAATTAACAATGCCCCGCCTGAGCTAAAGGCAAAGTTACTAGACTTCAAACGCCAAGCTCTGCATTCTTGGTATTTAAGCTTCACCCATCCGACTAGTAACGAAATTATGGACTTTTCTTGTGATCTACCAAAAGATATGAAGGAAATTATAGCAGCCGATGCATTGCAAACTTTATTGAGCTTAAAAAACAAGTTCCTTTAGGTAGCATAGAGGATATTTTAGAGATGAAAAATCTAGGTAGAAAATAATTCAATGCAATATTCTATAAAGCAAATCTTAAGTGATGCAGCAGATAAGTTAAATAAAACCGGCATTGATTCACCACAATTAGAAGCACGGATTATATTACAACATGTTATAAACAAATCTCATGAATATCTGCTTGTCAATTCTGATCAGCAGTTAAACCTGTTAGAAATAGAAACTTTTGAAGAAGCATTAGAGAGAAGATTAAAGCACGAACCAATAGCCTATATTACGGGTATCAAAGAATTTTATTCACGTGAATTTATTGTTAATAAGCACGTACTAATTCCAAGAAGTGATACGGAAATTTTAGTGGATATTGTACTTCAATATTATTCCCAGCACTCTCTATGTCATTCCCGTGAAGGCAGGAATCCAGAACCAAAACAACTAGATTCCTTAGACAAGCCACGGAATGACAATTTTCATATACTCGAACTCGGTACAGGAAGCGGCTGCATTGCTATTAGTCTATTGCTTGAGATATCGAATTTCCAAGTAACCGCAACCGATATAAGCTTTGATGCGATAGAAATTGCAAAAATTAATGCAATCAAACACAACGTAGCAGATCGCTTAAAGATTACTCACAGTAATTGGTTTGAGAATATTGGAAAGAAGAAATTTGATTTAATTATTAGCAATCTACCATATATATCCGAGACCGAAAAATCAGAAATGGCAATTGAGACACTGAATTATGAACCATATATTGCTTTATTCGCCGCAGAAGAGGGCTTGCTGGGCTATAGAATCATTGCAGAGAATGCTAAAAAATTTCTAAAGCCAACAGGTAAAATTATATTAGAAATAGGTTATAAAAAAGCAAATCAGGTTAGTCAAATTTTTTTATATCATGGTTATATTATTGATAATATTCATCAAGATTTGCAATCGCATAATAGAGTAATAGAAATATCTTTAATTCAGCTGAATCGGTCATATGCAAGACGCATCGGGAAAAGTCTGTCGGGAATACAACAAAATTTATTAGATAACGAACTGCCAAAATATTTATTTTCAAAAGAAAAGCTTATTGGTAATAATGATAATGCCTGTAAAATTAAAAGTAGTTATACGAAGTTCAACTTGGAAAAGAGTAAGGAAACTGTAAGTCGAGGAGCAGAGCGTATAATAATACGTGAGCATCCGAGGATTTACAAAGACGACGACGTCAATTTTTCAAGTTCAACGAATATATTTGTGGAAATTGGCTTTGGCATGGGTGAGCATTTCATCAATCAAGCTAAGATAAATCCGGATGCACTTTTTATCGGCGTAGAAGTATATTTAAACGGCATTGCGAATGTTTTAAAGCTTTCGCAGGAGCAGAATATTACAAATTTTTTGTTATTTCCTAACAATTTAGATTTTATATTACACGATTTACCAAATAATAGTTTAAATGGAATTTATATTTTATTCCCTGATCCTTGGATAAAAAATAGACAGAAAAAAAAACGTATTTTGAATAAAGAACGTCTGAAAATCCTACAAACTAAGCTAAAAAATAAAGGTAGCTTGATCTTTGCTTCTGATATTGAAAATTATTTTGAGGAAGTAGTAGAGTTAATTAAACAAAATGGTCATTTCCACATTACTAATAATGATAATTATTCAAAACCACACGATAATTATATAATAACGAAATACCACCAAAAAGCTATTAATGAAGACATAACACCCCAATTTTTAAAGGCTATATTTTCAAATATTATTTCCGGGTAGACTTTGCCCACGTAAATTAGGAAGCGTCATTACAAGCAAGAATTGCCTACGCGGATCGGAAAGCATCCTAAGATAGTACATTCACCAAAACTCTACGAGCCCTATAGGCAATAGGGTTTTATATCAAAAATAATACAAGAATCCATAAGAAAATGGTAAGATATGATCTTAATCTTTATGGATTTCAGTCAATATGCCAATAGAAAATATTATCAAATCACAAAAACAAGGAAAA
>CAZJDC010000115.1:0-3989 GCA_964544715.1 uncultured Rickettsia sp.
ATCTACTGCTTGTTTTATCTTCTCTTGCTTAGTGTTACTCATATTATTCCTGATAGATTATATTAATAATAATATAATCTATCTTAAAAATTTACACTCTTAGTAAGACAGCACCCATTATTTTTCATTACTCGTCTTCTGAGTTAATGCAAGTTCTAAGACTTGATCGATATTTGAAACAGAAATAATTTTTAAACTACTTTTTATATTTGGTGGTATTTCTTGTAAATCTTTGACGTTATCCTCAGGAATTAATACTGTCTTAATTCCTCCCCTACTTGCTGCAAGCAACTTTTCTTTAAGACCTCCAATAGGTAGTACGTTTCCTCGTAAAGTAACCTCACCTGTCATAGCAATTGTTCGATGTACTGGTATTTGGGTCATCAATGAAACAATAGTAGTGTATAGAGCACAACCTGCAGATGGACCGTCTTTTGGAATAGCACCGGCAGGTACGTGAATATGAATGTCAAAATCTTTATAATCCTCATATTTTAACCCGAAATCTGTAGCCCTACTTCTAAAGCAACTATATGCAGCCATTGCCGATTCTTTCATAACATTGCCGAGTTGTCCGGTAGTTTTTATTTCACCTTGTCCTGGAAATGATAATGCTTCAATAGTTAAAAGCTCACCACCAACTTCCGTGTAAGCAAGACCTGTGGTGCTACCTATTTGATCCTTTTTTTCAGCAAGACCAAAATTATATTTTCTAGCACCTAAAAACTCTTCTAGATTATTACTATATACAGAAATATGCTTAACTTTTTTATCAGCTAAAATTTGCTTTAAAGCCTTTCTGGTTAATGCTCCTATTTCACGCTCTAATGACCTTACACCTGACTCTTTAGTATAATATCTAATTAAATCTAAAATAGCATCATCAGAGATGATAATTTCATCCTTTTTAATTTTATGCATTTTAAATTGTTTAGGAACTAAATAATTCTTAGCAATTTGGATTTTTTCCTCTTCTACATAACCGGAAATATCGATAATTTCCATCCTATCAATTAAAGCTCTAGGTAAATTATGAGAATAAGAGTTAGCGGTCGCAATAAATATTACATTTGATAAATCATATTCTACTTCTAAATAATGATCGACGAAACGGCTATTTTGTTCAGGATCTAATACCTCAAGCAATGCTGATGCTGGATCACCTCTAAAGTCCGAACCCATTTTGTCAATCTCATCAAGTAACATAACAGGGTTATTTGTCTTGACTTTTTTAAGCTGAGTAAGAATTTTACCAGGCATTGAACCAAGATAAGTTTTACGGTGCCCTCTAATTTCTGCTTCATCTCTAACGCCTCCAAGAGCAAGTTTTGTGTATTTTCTTCCCATCCCCTCGGCAATAGATTTTATTAAAGATGTTTTACCGACTCCTGGAGGACCAATTAAGCATAATATAGGACCTCTAATTTTATTGGAACGCTGTAATACTGCTAAATATTCTATTATCCGCTCTTTAACTTTCTCTAAGCCAAAATGATCACGGCTTAAAACTTTTTCAGCTTGGTTAATATCAATTTTACTATTATCATATTTACCCCAAGGCAGGCTAAGCAAAGTTTCAAGATAATTACGTGTTACTCCTGATTCTGCTGACATCTGGTTCATAGTACGCAGCTTCTTAAGCTCAGCTTCGGCTTTTTCTCTAGCTTCTTTTGATAGTTTTGCATCTTTAATTTTTTTTTCAAATTCAGCAAGATCTGATTTATCTTCATCAAGCTCTTGCTGAATTGCTTTCATTTGCTCATGCAAATAATAATCACGCTGGGTTTTTTCTATTTGTTTTTTCACCCTTTGTTGAAGTGCTTGTTCAGTTTCAGAATTAACTATATTAGAAGTAAGAATATTGATGATCGTACTGATACGCTTAAAAGGACTTGTTTCTTCAAGTAAGCGTTGCTTTTCTTCAAGTGCAGTGATCAGATGTGAAGCTATAATATTTATTATATTTATAAAATTAGTAGTTTCATTGATTTCTTTATTTATAGTGTCAATAATTTCTGCATTGATTTTTTTATCACTACCTGCATATTTAGCAAATAACTGCACAGCATTATTAACTAATGACCGCATATTATTAGCATCGAATATTTCTTCATCAGGAATAATTTCATAATTTGCTTCGAATGCTTCATCACCCTTAATATTACTTATCTTTACTCTTGCTATAGCTTCTACTAAAATTTTTGCGGTAGTGTTAGGTAACTTTACTATTTGAATAACCTTAGCAAGTATACCAACATCATAAAGATCGTTTTTATTTGGGTTGTCTTGATAGAATTTTTTTTGCAACGTTACTAAAATGTACTTGCTATTATCTTCTTCAGAAATTGTAGTATTAGAGAGAGCATGCAGGGATTTATTCCTACCTACAAATACAGGAGCAATTACACCTGGAAATACTACTATATCTCGCAGTGCAATTAATGGCAGTGATTTTTTATTCATCAATTAAAACCTTTGAAATTTGACGATTATTAATTATATAATATAGTATTAAGATGATTTCAAGCTACTATTATTATTTATGAATTTGTTACTTCCAAATCCCAAAAATGTAGTGACTGCCTATAATAGGATTAAACAATATTTGCATTTAACTCCGATGATTCATTCTGAAAGCTTAAACGAGATGCTTGGGCATGAGGTTTTTTTTAAGGTTGAATCACTACAAAAAACTGGTGCATTTAAAGTCAGAGGCGTATTAAATCATTTATTAGAACTAAATGAACAAGGATACCTACCTGAAAAAATAGTTGGTTATAGTACAGGCAATCATGGAATCGGACTTGCTTATGCCGGTAAATTACTTGGTATTAAAGCAAGAATTTATTTGCCATTAAATACTTCTCGTGTAAAACAACAAGCAGTAATTCATTACGGCGGGGCAGTTATATATACCGATAATCGGCAAGAAGCAGAAGAAAAAGCAAAGCTAGATGAAATGCAAGGCTTTTACTATATGCACCCATCAGATAGCGATTCTACAATAGAAGGCGCAGGTACTCTATGCTATGAAGCATTACAGCAATTGGGATTTAGCCCCGATGCTATTTTTGCCTCTTGTGGTGGTGGCGGGCTGATTGCGGGTTCTTATCTTGCTAAGGAATTAACATCACCGACAAGTTTATTGATAGGATCAGAACCGCTATCGGCTAATGATGCTTATTTATCGGTTAAAAATAATGATATATTTAGGTTCAAGGATTCGCCTAGTACCATCGCTGATGGTCTTAAAACTCTCAGCGTTTCAACACGTACGTTTGAGTATTTAAAAAAGCTCGATCATTTTTATTTAGCAGATGAATATGAAATATATTACTGGACGGCTTGGCTTACCCATTTGCTTAAAGTAATATGTGAGCCGTCCAGTAGTATAAACATGGTTTCAGTAGTAAACTGGCTAAAAGCACAAACAACTCCTAAAAAACTGCTTGTACTAATATCCGGTGGTAATATCGATCATATCCTTTATAATGAGTTATGGAATGAAAAATATTTAACCGTGCCACCTAGTATACTCGTTTAATTCTTATAATTTTCTACAAAACTAGACCAAGTAAAAAAGCAAAAATGTTAGAAATTGCATATAAAAATGCAAAAAACCATCCTAACATTGTGGCTTCACTTTTATTTACAGCATCATATATCTTTAATAGATATAAATTCAAGTTGAATCTTTGGCACTTCTTAAGTTCACCATGGTTCTGTATAGCTGGTTAATAGTGGGTTACGGGTATATTGATAATAGTACTTTTGTTATAAATTAGTTAAAAGATGCAGGTTTTAAACTAAGGTAGTAATTTTACAGAATTAGGCAAAGAGTTGATAGGTGATTGAAAAAGTAATATAGATAGCAATAACCTATGAGCATAGATTTTACAGAAATATTGTGCTACGTCGATGATTTTTTTCAAGAAGAGTTTAGTCTATCAAGAGAGATTTGATAGAAGGTTTATTGTCAGATATTTGAT
>CAZJDC010000116.1:0-3982 GCA_964544715.1 uncultured Rickettsia sp.
TCTGTAAGATACTACCTTAGTTTAAAACCTGCATCTTTTAACTAATTTATAACCATATCCGTAACCCACTATTTATCAGCTATACAGAACCATGGTGAATACGACACTCGTGTTAAAACAGAAATTTTTATTAAAAATTAAAACAATGTTTAAATTTAGTGCAAATATTACAATTTTTTTTTGTAAAAATTTTATTCAATCATAGATTATGGGGGATTTAATATTTTTGGTGTATGGACTAAAAAAAGTTAAGTATGAGGTTAAAGATCTTTTATTTAACTCGAGATCTTCTACTTCGCCGCTTTTGCGGTTTTTAAGTTCGACAATATTATTTACAGCTTTTTTAGGACCAATTATTATTTGGTAAGGTGAGCCGATAAGGTCATGCGTTGCAAACTTACTACCAGCTCTTGCATCAGTATCATCGTATAACACATCAATATTTTGAGCAAGTAGCTCACTATAAGCTTTTGCTGCAAGTTCTACACATGTGCTATCATGGATATTTAAGTTGATTAATGAAACTTTAAAAGGTGCAATATTTACAGGCCATATAATACCTTTTGCATCGCTATTTGCTTCTATGATAGCTGCAACTAGCCTTGAGATACCTATGCCGTATGAACTCATCTCTATAGGTGTTAATTTACCATGCTCATCATTAATAAGAGCATTCATATTAACAGAATATTTTGTACCAATATAAAAAATATGCCCAACTTCTATACCTTTGCTACTAATTATTTCTTTATTAGAAGATAGTTTACTTGCATCGTGTTTCTCTTCAGCCGCTGCATACCAGCTTTTTATTTCTTCAATATCAATATCAGTATTATCCTTTAAAGTTTTAAATCTTTTGTCATAATAAATAGTGCTTTCGCCGGTTTCGGCAATAATATGAAACTCATGGCTTAAATTTCCGCCTATCGGACCATTATCAGCAATAACCGGAATAGCAAATACGCCTAAATCTCTGAAAGTGTTGATATAAGATTTATACATTTGGTTATAGGCCTTAACTGCACTTTCTTCATCGATATCAAAAGAATAGGCATCTTTCATTAGAAATTCTCGACCTCTCATAACACCGAAGCGTGGTCTAATTTCATCACGAAACTTCCATTGAATATGGTAAAGATTTTTTGGCAAATCTTTATATGACTTAATACTTTTACGGAAAATATCCGTAATCATATCTTCGTTAGTAGGACCGAATAATAAAGTATTATCGTGACGATCATGAAATTTTAGCATCTCTTTGCCGTAATTATCAAAACGTCCGGATTCTACCCATAAATGTGCCGGTTGAATGCAAGGCATTAAAACTTCTAAGCAACCTGCCTTATTCATATTTTGGCGTACAATATTCTCAGTATTTTTAAGCACCTTTAAACCTAGAGGTAGCCAGCTATAAATACCGGCTGCTTGTTGCCTAATCATTCCGCTTCTAAGCATTAATTTATGCGAAGTTATTTTAGCTTCACTTGGATCTTTTTTTAAAACAGGTAGGAAGTATTTAGATAGTAGCATATTATTTTTTGGATGTAAGGTTGAGGAATGCATGGCGATATTGTTGCTGTTCGGCAAATATACCGGTATAATGCATAGTGTTCATAACGCTGTTATCTTGCATTACACCACGCATCGACATACAGCTATGCAAAGCAGATATTTTAACTGCAACACCAAGCGGCTTTAAATTGCCTTGCACGCTTTCAGCAATTTGTACTGTCATTTTTTCTTGAATTTGTAATCTCTTAGCAAAAGCGTTGACTATTCGTGCAAGCTTACTTATTCCGACAATACAATTATCCGGAATATAAGCTATGTGTACTGTACCGCTAAAAGGTAACATATGATGTTCGCAAAAAGAGGTAAATTTTATTCCTTCTAATGAAATAAAATCTTGAAAATTACCAGTATCGCTAAATTTTATTTCTAATATTTCCTCAATATTTTTACCATATCCTGAAAATATTTCTTCATAACTTTTGATTACTCTATCCGGAGTTTTAAATAATCCTTCACGATTTAGATCCTCACCAATAAATCTTAGTAATGTTCTTACTGCCTCTTTTGCCTCTTCTTTCGTCGGTTTTTTAATCATTATAATTTTATTTATTTTTCAAAAAGATTATTTTACCACAAATAAAGACAAACATCAAGCCAGCCATTATAGCAATAAGTCTGCCACCGCCCATCATGCCCATCAATAACTTAGCAGACAGTGGCATTACGATATTTGGGTCCTTACGCATAACGCCATAACCACCGGCAAAAGCAAGTCCTAATATGTGCAAGATTTGTCCAAAGGTAAGGAGGTAGAATATGATTGTTATTGTCATCCCGCGGCTTGACCGCAGGATCAAGCTTAAAATACTAAAATTATTGATATTTTTTTTCTGGACCCAGTGGTTGTTAAGCCACGTGGTGACATGCACATAACAATAACCCATGCAGGCAATACTTATTCCCACAATAGAACCATGATAATGTGCAGGTATTACTACATTTATGCCAGATATATTCATGGCTATCAAACCACTAAGTAAAAATAGGGTAATAGAACAGAGGAGGGTGGTTTTGATTACTCTGTCATCCCGTGGCTTGTCCACGGTATCTAGTAGAATGGATCCCGTGGACAAGCCACGGGATGACACCCATGATGAATTATGGTATGACACCCATTCCAGCAACATACCGCCCACATATAATCCCGGTGCTACGCCGCCTAGATATTTCATGTGATTTGTATAAAACTCCTTAAAGCTACCATCAATAATATCATAAAAGATATGACCAACAATAATAAGAGTAGCGAAAACAAAATTTAAATACAGTAAAAACAGATAGAATGTTTGAAATTTTAACTCTCTGCCTATTAGTTTCTCAAATAACATAATCCAAATAAACATTGCTATTTGAGTATAGATAAATTGCAGTAAATGACCTCCGCTCCAAAAAAGTAATTCATAATAAAATTCTATCTTAATAGGTATGATTTGGATAATATTTTGTAAATCATTATAAGAACACCAAAAACAAACCCAACTTAAGATATACATTATAATAGTCGATAGAGTAATAAAATTAGTTAAACTACTCCAATTTGCCCAATCAAAAAAATATAGAATATTTATAGCGTATAATAGCAAAGTTATACCGAATAAGCTAAGTCCTAAAATAAATATTATATTCTCAAGCATCGGTATATAATTATTCATAACTGGATCATGTCCAGCTATTGGTGAGATAACTATAAGGATAGTGGCAAGGAAAGCTAGTTTTGGATGTTTGTCATTCCGTGGCTTGTCCACGAGATCCAGTAATAAAAAATATAAAAAGCTTGATTTATCTCGCTGTATGCTGGATCTTGTGGACAAGCCACGGAATGACACCGAGTAATCCCATATACTTGCCGTAATAGAAAATAACCAAATTAATATCGATAAATCAACGTGAATAATTAATGCAGATTTGCAAATCTGAGGATTGGGGAAAAAGCTAGCAAGTTGCGGTGTGCGAAGCACCACCAAAACAACCGAATATAAACCGGCAAACCCTAAAGATATGATACCAAGCTTAAGCCAAGCTAAGGATAAATTCTTACATTGTGAATGAGTATAATTGGAATTCATGATAGAATAATGGTTAATTAAAATTTATTGCTTGTACAAGATAAAAATTATATTTCTTAAGTTAAGAGATAAACAACTCTACTCAACAAAAAAGCATATCTATGTTTAATTTTTTCAATCGAATGAAGTGTAAAACACTACGCTTGATCTGACAGGCAGAGATTGATTAAGCCTCAAAGGAGCTTTCAGATAAGTGTAAGGATGAATAGACTTATCTTTAGCAATTTTAATGCTATCCTTGAAAGTGTGCATAGGAGTTTTTCCATAACAGAACTTTCCAGCATGAGGTAGAATGAGGTCTAGTATTATTATATTTGTTTAAATATTGATCTCAGTCAATCTGT
>CAZJDC010000117.1:0-3981 GCA_964544715.1 uncultured Rickettsia sp.
AACTTCCCTTCACCTAAAGGCGAGGGATTTTTGATCCCCGTAGGGGGACATTAATATAAGATGTTTCCTAAAAATCCTAGTATTAAAGTAGTGTGCTCTAAATCTTTATTTATAAAGCTATGACCACCTATATATTTTGCAGACGCAAAATTACTTTTTTCCCCTTGTTTTATAAAGAATAAAATAAATTCTCAGCTTCTTTAATTATTTTATAGTGATCAATATTACCTGCAATCGATAAATAAACATTCTCCGCATATAGTGCCTTACCTGTAAACTTTAAAAAATAATCCCTGTTAAAAGTCTCAAGCGTTTTGCTTGTTCCGAGTATCGTTTTACCAAGTGGTTGGTCTTTAAAAGCACTATTGTAAAACTTCTCATATACTAAATCATCAGGGTTATCTTGAGCGTGTGCTATTGCTTGCAAAATCACCTGATACTCTTTTGCTATTTTCTTCTTGAGCAAAAGAAGAATTTTGTATTATATCAACAATGATTGCTAATGCTTTATTATAATTTTCAGATAATATTATTGAATAATATACTGTCTTGTCATGACCAGTATAAGCATTAAAATGTCCACCTATAGAGTCAAATTCTGCAGCTATCTTTTGTGTTTTTTTTTGCTGTTCTAGTTTAGTGTACCTTTAAAAGCCATATGTTCAAGGAAATACGATATTTCCTCTTCTTCTGGATTTTCATAATGACTTCCAACTTTGGCAATGGAGTTTATCACCACCAAATTAACATCAGGCATATTATATGTTAAAATCGTTAAGCCATTTTTTAATGTACTAATAATTAGTTTTTTATTTTCTAAATCGTCATTGCGATAAGAAACTGTAAGTTGGGACGAAGCAATCCCAAGATGCTTAATAAGATTGCCACGTTGTATCGCTCCTCGCAGTGACTTTTTTTGACTCCCTTAATTTCGCAAGTCGCAGGAATCTTGCAAAAGCAAAAATCATTGAATCTACAAAACCATCAAAACCAAATACAAAATAACGCCTAATAAAAAATGCTTTGAAAAACCACCATATCATTTCGGTTGCTATCCGAATATTTGATGGGTTTTTACCTTGCTTAATCAAATCCGTTGCTTGCTCACCGGAATAAAAATTTGCTTTAGCTACTAATTGGTCAATTGAAGTACCTGAATAGTGATAAGCAGCTTCATTTAAAGTATAGATTTTATTTGCAAAATCAACATCTTTATTAAATACTACCGAATCATGTGTAGTGCTGTTTAAAGTATTTACAAAACTAGCAGTTTTTTTATTATATAGCCTAATACCCTTGTTATAAGGAGCAAAAATTCTAGGGCTTTTGTCATTACGATGCATTATTAAAAGCTTCATTTGATAAGCTAAATAACGACCTTGATTTTGAGAGGCAAAAATATATTTTATTTCGTCTTGCAGCTCTTTAGAGAGTTCTTCATCAGCATCAATATTAAGGATCCAGTCATTTTTACATAGAGTTTCAGCAAAAGATTTTTGTCCTACATAACCAAGCCAAGGTTTTATTATTACCCTCGCTCCTAATCTTTTAGCTATTGCTACAGTCTCATCAGTACTTTCACTGTCTACTACTATCACCTCATCAGCAATATTTTTTACGCTATTTATAGTCCGCTCTATTCTTGCAGCTTCATTTTTAGTAATAATAAAAGCTGAGACTTTTTTAGTTAATAATTCACTCATATTTACTCATAATGTGTCCACATACGAAAAACTTTTACAATTTTCTCTTCTTTGTAAACTAATCTATGTTAAATATTAATTCTTCTTGAATAGCAACCACTTAGGTCATCAATAAGTTTTTTATATGGAGAGGGTAAGCTTTCCAAGGATTAGAGCACTGATTATGTTAATAAACTTTTTACATTATTCTTTAAACCGGCTCGTGCTATTTTTTTAGCATCCTTGTGTGCTTGTTTAGTGTAATGTATTATATACATTTATAAAAAATTAGCAATCTAGTGTATTTCTACACTGTTCTATTGGTTCTTTTCGTCTTTCAACTATAGACAGTTATGCATATTTGGAATAGATAGTAAATCTAAAGTTTCTGCCATATTACGGCAATCTTCTTTTTAAATTAAGACTACCTTGCTTTTCTTACCTTTAATATAAATAGGTTTATATATTTTGGACACATAATGCATAAACTCATAAAGTTTATTTTTTGCTTCACTTGTATTAAATACTTTCATTATGTTTTCCTATTAAAAAGCTAATTAGCTTTAATAGTATCGCTACTCAAAATAAATTTCTTTATCTTTTCAAAAGCGGTATTTTCTATTTGTCTAATACGTTCTTTAGAAATATTATATTCACTACTCAAAACATCTAAGGTTTTAGGGGTATCTTGTAATCTACGCTCTGTTAAAATACGTAGCTCCCTATCGTTTAAAACTTTCATAGCACTAGATAATAAAGCTTTCTTATGAGTCATATCTTCTTTGTTAATGGCTATAGTTTCAGGGCTTGGACGTGTTTCAGGCAGTAGTTCTATCAATTCACCTGAGCTTGTATCATCATTATTTATAGTATTATTTAGCGATAAATCCGAACCAGAAAGCCTTATATTCATATCAGAAACTTCACTCACTGAAACGCCTAGCTCATCAGCGATTTGGATAAAATCATCGCTTGTAATAGCTCTTGAATATAAATTAGTGATTTTATTTTTAATTTTATTAAGACTAAAAAATAATTTTTTCTGTGCAGCAGTCGTACCCATCTTGACTGATGACCAAGATTTTAATATATATTCTTGGATAGCGGCTTTAATCCACCACATAGCATATGTTGATAAACGAAAACCAAGTGCAGGGTTAAATTTTTTCACTGCCTGCATTAGACCTATATTACCTTCTGATACTAGTTCGGTAACAGGAAGACCATAAGTTCTATAACCACTTGCAATTTTTGCAACTAACTTAAGATGGCTAGTTACTAGCTTATGTGCAGCTTGCAGATCATTTTGCTCTAAATAAGATTTAGCTAGCAAAAATTCTTCTTCTTGTGACAGCGAAGGAATTTTGTTAATTTTCTGTAAATAACTATAAAAGCCTGATTCACTAGAGAGTGTTAATGCATTACTAACATTGGTCATTATTAACCTCGCATATTTTTTTATTTATAATATCATATATATGCTCTAAAATAAACTCTTTCTAGAGTATTTTTAAATAAAATCAAATAATGTCTAAAAAATCTAATAAAAGCTTAGCGTTTTCCTTGCTAGGATTAATCATTAGTATGATACTACTTAGCTTTGCTGCCGTGCCGCTTTATAATTTATTTTGTAAAGTTACAGGATATGGTGGCACGACTAACAGAGAAACAGTAAGTACATACTCTAAAGTCAAAGGAACTAGACCAGTAGTTATTGAGTTTGATGCTAATGTCGATAAAAATCTACCCTGGCGTTTTATTCCAAGACAGCAAAGAGTTCAAATTGTTCCAGGACAAAATACTCTAGTTTTTTATGAAACGGAAAATTTAAGTAATAACGATATTATAGGAACTTCAATTTATAACGTTACTCCTAATAAAGCAGGCAAATATTTTGTAAAGATTCAATGTTTTTGTTTTGAAGAACAATTATTAAAAGCCGGTGAAAAAGTTTTAATGCCGGTCACGTTTTATATAGATAAGGATTTCGAAGACGACCATGAAATGAGAGACGTCAAAGTACTCACTTTATCTTACAGCTTTTTTAAAGTACGTGATTTGAAAAAATGAGAAACTACGCAATATATAATTTTTATTAATTGGTAATCCTTCCCAAAAACAATTGACAAAAGGAGTAGAATTTTCTAATCATAAAAATGCATCATATGAAAGTAAGCGTCTGGTAAAGGCGGTTTATAAAAGCACAAGGGTTGTAGTACTATTCTATAGTATTAATAACATTAAGAATAATAGTGTAATGAATATTAGAAGGAAGAATATTACAGCGGAACAGAGGGCA
>CAZJDC010000118.1:0-3976 GCA_964544715.1 uncultured Rickettsia sp.
TTAAGATATTTTGTAATCTTGTCATGACTTATATCACCAGACAATAAATCTGATAAACCAGTAGCCGTTGCATACTTATTTTGACACATTAAGTAGTCTGAATATATATCTAATATTTTCTTAGCCATAATTGAGGGGTGTATCTTTTCTACTCTTAATACATTTATACTTATTTTACAAATTTTGTGTAAGGTGAGTAAATAATTGTAACAATATAGTTCAAATAACTAATGTTGACTACAACTGGATTATCCTACTGTAACTAGGAATACTAAAATAACCTCTATATTTATATGATAGATGATATAAATAATAATGCTTAAAATCTTTGCATGGAGATATATAAAAATATGATACTATAGTTAGTAGTTCTGAAAGGCTTATACTACCTTAGCTTCTAAGCTTTCTAACACAGGGTATTAATTTATTTTCTTCCCATTCTTCGTAAATTTTATAATAATTATCTATTATACAAAACAGAGTTGTGATACATCTTTTCATTGTTATGTAACTCAACACTCTCCTATTGTAAATACTCTTCCTTATTATCTTGAATGCTTCACTCTTATCCTAAACTGGCGTTTGTAGTGCCAAAAATTAAAGGGATAGGCTCACCATAAATTTGCTGTAACATATTTAAAGCTTTTAATATGATTATATTCTGTATGGTTCATGATTGAGTTGATTTAAATACTCACCAAGTGTTTTACCAGCAAATCTTCCTATGCTTAAAAATATACCGCCTCTAAATGTATTTCTGATAGTACCACCAAGTGAGCTACAAAAAACTTCTAAACATATTTACCATATTATAGTTGAATATCGATTGATATTAGCATTATAATATGCTAACACTAATATATGCTTTTGTAGTGGGTCATATTGTAGTGTTGTTGTGGCGTGGGTCGATTTTCCCCCTGTCATCATCCCGTGATTTATTCACGTGATCCAGTTAAAAATATCAATAATATTGATATTTTTAGTTGTTTTTTGGATCTAGTGCCCAAGCCATGGTATGACATCGAAGACGTTTGCCGATCCAGGCAACAACGCCTACTGTTGGCTTAGGGTATTGCGAGCAAAATTGCCACGCGATGATACAGAATCCAAGCAATAATATTTATGCAGGAACAATTAATGTTTAAAAAACATATATTTATATTATTACTACTTATCACATTTACAATTAAAGCAGAAATTATAGAAGTAAATAATTTTGATGAAATAAAACAAGATTTTGAAGAAAATTATAATAAAAATTATTTGCCACAGGATTTATTAGTGGTAATAGATTTAGATAAAGTCTTATTTAAGCCTTTATTATCTATAAGTAAGCAAATTGACAAAGATGTTTATTCTAAACTAGCTTCTACTTTGCAAAAGATAGGTAAAAATCCTAAAAATATTTACATTGATCAGTTAATTTTGACTAATGAGAAATATAAAAAGGAATTACTAGATTCTAGCTTTCCAAGTTTTGTAAGTGATATTAGTAATAATAATATTCCGATAATAGCTGTGAATGGAGGGTTTACAGGTAATTTTAATAATATACCTAAATTTGAAATATGGATTGCGGATTATTTAAAAAAGAATTTTAACATCGATTTCTCAAATAGCTTTCCTAAAAATAATTATATTGTTTTTAACAATTTAAAAAATTTTTCCAATACTTATCCAGTATTTTATAAGGGCATATTGACTAATAATAATATATCTAGTGCTGAACTCATGATTAATTTTTTTATTCAAATGAATTTTATGCCTAAAGCACTTATAATAGTTAGCGGTAGTAACGAGCTATTAAATGCAATGAAAGCACAGCTAACTAATTATAGTTCTTCTGTTTTATTTATTGGATATTATTTGTATAATCCAAATACTCAAAATAGTAATACAAACTATACTGTAATTATGAATGATTTGATTAATCAAATTAATAATATAAAAAGAAATAAACCACCTTTAAAAACTAATAATGCAAAAAGTAAAAACCCTTATGATCAAAGTAAATAAAATTTTACTCTATTTATTACTTTATTTAATTATACCAACTTCAAGCTATGGTCAAATAATCCCTACTTATTCCGTACATTCTGTAACAATAAAAGATTTGTTGCCCAAAATAGACCAAAATAGCCTTGTTTTGATAAATATCGATAATACCATTATAACGCCCAAATCAAAGTTATTTCGCTATAATGATAATCCTTATGTCAATTTTACTAAACACCTATATAGTCTTGCAGTAAATGATTCATCAGTAAATAATTCTATAGCACAACTGATTCAGCAACGCCAAATGATGCTTGTAGAAAAAGGTTGGGTGGATTTTATTAATCAAATGAAAAAGCAAGGTGCAATAGTTTTAGGGCTTCAAGAAATAACTACTCCATGTAATTTGATTGAAAATTATGAAGGATGGTTGTATACTGTACTTTACGGCTTAGGTATTAATTTTACTGGTAAAGTTAATGATAAAGATGTATTTAGATTTGATCCAACTGACGCAAGTGCTCCTATTTTTTATCTAGGGATAATATTTACTGGAAGTAATAATAAAGTAATGTCACTTGTAAAATTTTTAAAAATTATACAAAAAGAGCCTAATAAAATTATAGTGTTTGCAAATAATAAACAAGATTTGAAAGATATGGATTCTTATTTAAGAAATGTTGATATAAAATATTACGGCATTGAGTATTGGGGATGGCAACAATTACAAGGATCACCAGATCGAGAAGTTGCCAAGTTGCAGCAATCCACTCTTCTAAATACAGGACAGTGGCTAGAGGATGATGTGGCTGCAAAAATGTTAAATAAATAGTATGAATAACAATTTAATAGATCATTTAAAAGACTTAATTATTAATACCGGTAAAATTGCTTTAGATATAAAAAAATCAGGAATATTAATTGATACTAAATCAGATGGTTCGGTAGTTACTAATGCAGATAAAGAAATCAGTAAAATAATTTATCACAATTTGCAAGTCTTAACTCCAGAAATAGATATAGTATGTGAAGAACAGCCGCTGCCAGTACTTAGCAATAACACTTTTTGGTTAGTTGATCCAATTGATGGAACACGAAGCTATGTAAATAGTAAAAGCACCTATACTATAAATATAGGTTTAATTAAAGATGGTTTACCGACTATTGGCTTGATATATCAACCTGAGACAGATAAAGTATACTATACTGATGAAAAAGGTCAGTTAAAAATTGAGCAACATTACAAAGAAATTCCTATCATTCATAAACAAAAAGAATTAAACTCCGTAATAGGCTTTTATCATTCAAACAAAGCAACTCAAGAATTCTTAAGTCAATATTCCCTTAATAAAATAGATGCAATAGGTAGTTCTATTAAATTATGTTTAATTGCTGAGGGTAGTATAGATATTTGTCCTAAATTCGGTCAAACTATGGAATGGGATATAGCAGCAGGTCACGCTTTAATTAAAGCTGGCGGCGGTAATATTTTAGATTTAAACGGCAAAGAAATTACCTATGGTAAAGAAAACTTTGCCAATCCTAATTTTCTTGCATGCAGCAAATATTGGCTAGAGAATGTTGTTCCTGTGTAAGGCTTAGAAAATCGATTAAGTCGGCATGGCCCATGTATATTATTTCCCTCTGTCAACCACGTGGTGGCATTGTTGCATGGATCGATTTTTCCCATGTCGTCATCCCATGGCTTGCTCACTAAACCCAGTAAACAATAAAAAATACAAATATTTAAATGAAAACCGAATTACCTGAACGCTCTTTACATGTTCGGGTTAGACTTAACTTTACAGTACAGCATATTTTAGAGCTTGCTCAAGATAATTGCACTTTGGACAAAACTATCTCCATGAGCTCTTAATTTTATTCAAAAAATAGTATTTTTAATATTTCACTATTGAATTTTAAGTACTATTTAATAGTAAATTTGTAAATTCTGAGGCAGAAATGTTGAATTTTTTCAATG
>CAZJDC010000119.1:0-3975 GCA_964544715.1 uncultured Rickettsia sp.
ATATTATAAAATAACTGTTGACTCAACCAATCATATCTTACAGTCCTAATGATATCTTTCAATATATTCATTTTGCTGAGGTTGACCTAGCTGAATAAATAGGAACTTGATATTTTTCTCTTTTGCCCACTTGTTCAATAATTTACTTATATATTCAGGTACATTATCACAGCTTATAAATTTTAGCTTTCCTCGCCATGCTATAATTTGATCTAGTGATCTTATGACTCCTTCCTGTTGGCAATGAAAAGTAAATCTCAATCCTAAGACCCTCCCTATTAAAGTCATCAATCACATTAAATAAACGATATTTTCTTCCATTCTCTAAACTATCTTGCAATAAAGTCCATAGACCAGTAATCATTTATTGTATTAGGCACCTTTTTAGGTTTCTCGCGAAGTAGCCTTCTTCTTAGGCTTTATTCTCATATTCAGTGCTCATTCCTTATATATTCTGTATACATGTTTATGATTTCAACCGAAACCTTTGATATTACGTAAATATAAAAAGCCAAGAGAACACAAAGCCCCAGTTCTTTTGATTACCTACTAAATGCATTAGCCAACTAGCTATAACATCATCCTCAGATGATATTGTACTCTTATATCTATAGCATATTTCGTTGACACAAAAGATTTTGCATACAGTGCTTATAGAAATATCTTTTTCTTCAGATATTATTTTAGCCATCTCAAAGGCGAGAGATGGCTTCTTTACTTTTTTAAGTACTGCCTTTAATATATCATCTCTTAACCTTTCCTCGGCATACATCTTTTTAAGTCGAGCATTTTCCAATTCTAACTCTTTTAGTTTGGTAATCATCGGTAAATCCATACCTCCATACCTTGATCACCATTTATAAAACGTCGCTGATGATATTTTGTGTTCTCTTAGTATAGATGCTACAGGCACACCACCACTTGCATGATTTAAAATAGATATGATTTGGCTATCCACTACGTTTTGATATTATCATCTTTTAGAATCTCCTTTTTTTATTAGAAAATTTTACTCCTTTTGTCGATTGTTTTTGGGGAAGATTAGCGTTTGTCCACGGGGTGTAGTAATTAAAAACATAAATACAAAAAGCTCGATTTATCTTACTTTATACTGGATTTAGTTCCCAAGCCACGGGGATTGACACCGAGGTTGTTGTTTAATCTACATAACAGCATCGCTTGTAGTTAGACGAAGTTTTATTTGGAAAAGAGCAAGACGTTTTGAATCTTTTAACCGCAGCGTATACTTAATACGTGAAAATTAAAAGCAAAAAACAACGTAGACAATTTTCAAATAAAACTTCGTCTAACTACAAGCGACTAGGGTCAAAGTTAAAATTAATCTCCTTCCAATGATTAAATCTTGCAGGATCAAGGTTTTCGATAGGACTTGCTTTCCATACTGCCCTAACTGCACTATCTACTAGTGCTTCACAAACACTTACTGAAATATTAGGGCAAATTTTTCCTTTAACTTGTGCTTGCTCCACATTACCTGATTTGTCTAATATAATACTGATAATTACTTTTACCTTACTATTACCTCTAGTACCTGCCGGAATATTATTCCAATGGCTTTCAATCTTACGCTTTATTAGTGAGCTTTCACTATCAGAAAGAGGTAATCCTTCCGTATAAACTCTCTTAGCTTCTTTCTGATTATCAACCTGCTCTGACCTTTTGTGCTTATTTGATTTTACATTATCACCTTCTGAAGATTGTTCCAAGTTCTTTAGTAAAGAATCAAGCTCATCAATTTTTAATTCTTGCTTTTTTTTCTCTTTAAGTTTCTCTATCGGTTTTTTTTCTTCTTTCTTTTCTTCAGTTTTTTTTACTGCTTCTATCTGTTTTTTTTCCTCTTCCTTAGGCTTTTCCTCTTTTATTTCCCCTTTTTTCTCAGGTAGTGCTTCCTTTACTTCTTCTGGTTTCTTCTCCTCTATCAGTTTTTTTTCTTCGATTTTTGGCTTTTCTTCTACTTTTTTAATCTCAGCTTCTTTTACTTTGTCTTCTTTAGGCATTTCTTCTTTAGGTTTAGTCTGCTCTGCTTGTGTAGAATCTTCATTCTCTATCGGAGCTTCTTGTTGTTTTGTTTGCGTGATAATGTTGGCTTTTTCGCTAACAGGTAGCATTTCAAAAGTTATTATTTGCTCTTCAGGTAATTTTTCAAAAAGAGATGGCATACCAAATAGAAAAAAATATAAAAGAAGTAAGTGCAGTGCAATAGAGCAGATAAGGAAAACTGTGAAATTATCCTTATTGCTTGTATCGTTACTTTTCATTATTTTCAATATTTGAAATAAGAGCTACACGAGAAAATCCGGCTGCATGAATTTCTGATATTACTTCTACCACTTCACCATAAGAAGCGTTTTTATCACCTCTTACAAAAATTCTAGTATCTTTTTTCTCTTTAGTGATATTTACAAGCTTATCAGTTAAATGCTTTCTTTCAATAGGTGTTTCAAGCAGAAAAACTTCACCTTTATTATTGATGGTAACGACTAAAGGCTCATCCTGCCCTGAAATTGGGCTAGAGTTTGTTTTAGGCAAATCGACATTTATACCTGAAACAAGCATCGGGGATGTGATCATAAAAATGATCAATAACACAAGCATTACATCAACAAGCGGCGTAACATTGATTTCACTAATTATAGCTTTTTTACTTTTTCTATTACTTCCGGCAAGCTTAATAGCCATTACATCTTCTCCTGATCTATTGCTTTAGAAAGTATAGCATTTAGCTCGCTAATAAAATCCTCAATTTTATTATTGATCAGAGTAATACGGGAAATAAGATAATTGTAGAAAATTACCGCAGGAATAGCTGCAAATAAGCCTATTGCAGTTGCAAGTAATGCCTCAGCAATACCAGGGGCTACTACTGCAAGTGAGGTATTTTTTGAAGTAGCAATCGATTGGAAACTATGCATAATTCCCCAAACAGTACCAAACAGTCCAATAAAAGGACTACTAGAGCCAACGGTTGCTAGAAAGCTCAGGTTTTTTTCAAGTTGCTCGATTTCTCTGTTTTGAGCAAGATACATAGAATTTGTAATACGCTCTTTATGATTATTTTTTAGAAGCGCAGGAAGACCTTTAGTATTTATGCTCTTGCATTCATCCATAGCCGAGACGAATATTAAAGCTAGCGGATTATTAACTGACCTTTTTATGGTATCATATAGTTGATCTAAAACACCACCTGACCAAAAAGTATTTTCAAATGCTAGCATTTTTCGCTGCACTTGCATTAGCTTAAATACTTTATCCAAAAAAATAGCCCACGACCAAATAGAGGCAATAAGCAGCATTAGCATAACTGACTTACCAATAATATCAGATGAACTTATTAAAGAAAAAATCGATAAATGATCTTGCACAGCGACTTCTAAACCATCGCTAATATTAGTATCGGCACTCATAACTTCCTTGATAAATAATAAACGAAGTTTAATTTGAAAAAGAGAAATTCTTATATTAAGGTAAGGAGTGAAGCGCATATTAATAAACGTTCAATACCATAGCTCTTATAATAAGACGTACAACTAATTTTAAATATAAACGATTATATAAAGTAAAATAATATTATACTGGACTGAAAAATCAAGACAAAATTAATTAAATTTTGTTTCCTATTTTGGTCATTTTCTAAGCAGCTAATTGATAATAATTTTGTGTATAATTTGATAAACATCTATGGATTTTTTGTAACCAATGTTTAAATAAAATTTTTGATTTTTGTACCTATTAAGATAGGTATCAAATACCTATCTTAGGCTCTTTAATTTTTTTAAAATCATTAAATAAATATACAGTTATATTTTATAGTCCTATAAAATCTCTCTATCACGATATTATCAATACTTCTGACTTTTCCATTCATTGAGATTTGAATATTATTATCTTTCAATATGTATAAGTCAAGATTTGATATGACAGACACTATAAATTTTGCACCTAATTGTCAGTTAA
>CAZJDC010000120.1:0-3961 GCA_964544715.1 uncultured Rickettsia sp.
GTTAGACTTTGCATAAATCGGATTCTCACCAACTGATTTTTATGCACTTTCCTTGGCGCACCCAATTCTAACTCTTTTAGTTTGGTCATCATCGGTAAATCCATACCTCCATACCTTGATTGCCATTTATAAAATGTCGTTGATGATATTTTGTGTTCTCTTAGTATAGATGCTGCAGGCACACCAGCACTTGCCTGATTTACAATAGATTTGATTTGGCTATCACTACGTTTTGATATTGTTATCTTTTAGAATCTCCTTTTTTTTTATTAGAAAATGCTACTCCTTTTGTTGATTGTTTTTGGGGAGGATTACCTTTTGTCATTTCCTGAGCTTTAGGACTTACCGGTAATTGATCTGTTGCAAGTTTTTGCAGGAAAGATATCTGTTCTTTAGGTGAAATTTCTTAAGATCGGGAAAGCCATGCATTGGTCAAGCCGTTATTCTTTCCCTTATCTCCTAAAGTATCTTGGTTACCATAGTTAAACTTTGTTACGTAATCATGAAATTTTTTATAACCTAATTCTTTAGTAATAAGACGAGAATACCAAAGACAACTATTTTTCATCCAGTCTTTAGGTGTATGTGGTTATTTCTAAACCTCTAACATGTCATCATATCCTTTTTTAAAAAGTAATTTAGGATGATGAGTCTCATCAATTAAAATCCATCATCATAACCAATTAAACTGAAAACAATTTTAAAGGTAGAATATGGGGAGTATAGCGTGATTGACAATCATTTTATTGTGTAATAAATTTATTATTTTCCTTAACTAAAAAGCAATCTGCTTTTACTATAAAAGAGGCAGTAAAGGATATTAACGCAGTTAAATATAGAGTAATTTTTTCATGAGCTTTAACCTTTTTAAGGTTATGTTAATTTTATGTATAAAAAATTGAATATACTCAAGGTATATTTTTGATTAGTATATTTCCTGATATTGATCCTTTTCGCTAGGCACGTAATCAAAAATGTCGTTATTATAATCGTTATCTATAATTTCGCTATCATCTTCAAGTATCTGAATGTTATTCACCTTAAATGCTTCCATAACATTACCATCAGGCGTGATTTGACCAGTTGCGCTATCTATGGCTTGTAACTTTATTGAATCCGGTACTTTGAAGGGCAAGGATGGTTCATCTTTATAAGCGTTACTCATAAAATCGATAAAAATGGGCAATACTACGCTTGATCCTGTTGCTATTCTTCCTAGAGTTCTTGGCGTATCATATCCAACATAACTACCAACAACTATTTTGGGTGTGAAACCTATAAACCATGTATCTTTACTATCATTACTAGTACCGGTTTTTCCGCCGATAACTTTCTCTAATTTTTTTGCAGAGTAAGCAGTCCCTCTATCTACTACACCTGTTAAAAGTGAAGTAATTTGATAATCACTTGCTGCATCCGTGACCATATAAATATTTTCTGCTGGCATTTCTAATATTGCGTTATCTAAATCACTATCTGAAACGTTACAAGTTGTGCATTCTCTATAATCTCGGCGATAAATAACTTTGCCATTACGATCTTTAACTAATTCTACAAACTGCGGTTTTATCCTTTTACCACCATTAGCTATAATACCGTAAGCATTAGTTATTCTCTCAAGCGTTGTTTCAATAGAACCAAGTACCATGGAATAGACTTGTTGTGGATTATCATTGATTCCAAATCGCTTCATTATATCAACGATTTTAGTAAGTCCCACAACAGTTGCTACTCTAACTGTTACAAGATTACGGGATTTTTCAAGTCCAGTACGCATAGTAATCGGTCCTAAAAACTTACCCTCATAATTTTTAGGGCACCAGCTTGGCATACCAGGACCTTGTGAAATTTCAATAGGACCATCGTTAAAAATTTGATTTGGTTTAACGCCATTTTCAAGGGCTGCTAGATAAACAAAAGTTTTACTTAAAGAACCTGGTGGACGAAGTGCCTGTGTTACCCTATCAAATTTACTAGCGTAGAAATCATATCCGCCGACGCTTGCAAGAATCTGTCCGGTGTTTGGATTCATGACCATAATAGCACCATTTACTTCCGGAATTTGCCGCAAGGCATAATAATCTTTTACAGGTTCTACAACTATTACATCACCCTTTGTTAGTAGTTGTTTAACTGATTTAAGCTTACTTTTTGCCCATTTCATTTCAGAAATAGGGATTTTAGATTTAATCCCACTTGCAAAACCTATCTCAGCTTGAGTATCAGTAACCTCTAAAACTACAGCAATTTTATACTCTAAAAGTGATGGGGTGGTTGGTAATTTTTTTAACTCTTCTTGCCAATTATTAAGTGAAATAGTAACTATAGGTTTTCTAAAACCACGCTTTCTATCAAAATCTCTAAGACCTTGTCTTAGTGACTCTTCGGCAGATTTTTGCATTTTAGCATCTAAAGAGGTAATAATAGTAAGACCGCTAGTATAAAATTCATCTTTACTGCCTAACATTTTAATTACTGCATTCCTAACTTGCTCGGCATAATAATCAGCTTTAATAGTTTCATCCTGATCTCGCTTTCGCAGTGTAATTGGACTATCTATTGCTTCTTTGGCTGTATTGATTGTGATATAACCATCTTCTAGCATCCGCATGATTACATAATCACGGCGATCTTTTACTCTAGTGTAGTTTCTTTCAGGATTAAGCTCAGATGGGGCTTTTGGTAATGCTGCAATAAAAGCTGACTCTGCAATGGTCAGCTCCTCTATTGATTTATTAAAATAATTTTGTGCAGCAGTTGCAACCCCATACACACCGTGTCCAAAAAATGTCTGATTGAGATATAATTCTAAAATCTGATCTTTAGTAAATACTCTTGAGATCATATAAGCTAAAATAGCTTCTTTGATCTTACGCTGAAATGATACTTCATTAGTAAGTAGAAAATTCTTTACTACTTGCTGAGTAATGGTAGAAGCACCTTCCATACGCCTATGGTGAAGAAAATTTGATATATTAAGAAATGCTGCCCTAACTATTCCACATAAATCAACCCCTTGATGGTTATAGAAATTTTTATCCTCTGCAGCAATAAAGCTTTCTTTTAATGAGGTAGGAATACTGTTAATTGGGACAAATACACGCCGTTCGAAAGCATATTCCTCCATTAATTTCCCATCACGAGAATAAATACGGGTTACTGAGGGAGGATAATATCTTGCTAGCTGTCTATAATCAGGTAATTCACGAGAATAGTAATATACTATATAAGCTATAATCCAGCAGCTGATTAAAATAAGCAAAGCAAAAATTTTAAAACAAAAAAATAGAGATTTGTACATGTATAGATGATATTTTTTATATTTAAATGCCTGTTAAACTATTAAGTGCTGCTTTAGTAATTTTTACATTAATTGTTTTACCGAGTAAATCTTTATTAGGGTTTGAGATATATACGGATTGCATATAAGGTGTTTTACCTATGATTTGATCATCAAATTTACCATCACGATCAAATAAAACTTTCATTGTAGAACCTACGCAGCTTTCATTAAAAGTTAGTTGCTGGTTTGAGAGTTCTTTTTGCAAGATAGTTAATCTTTCTGATTTAATATGCTCAGGTACTTGATCATTTCTTGTTGCACCTGGGGTACCGGGACGTGGGCTATATTGAAATGAATAGCATTGACCATATTTTACTTTGCGGACTAAATCTAAAGTATCTGCAAAATCTTCATCTGTTTCGCCAGGAAATCCAACAATAAAATCAGAAGATAAAACTATATCAGGTCTTGCTTTTCTTAAGCGATTGATTATGTCAAAGTAATAATCTCGATCATGTTTACGGTTCATTGCATTGAGTATTTTATTTGAACCTGATTGCACTGGGAGATGTAAAAATGGCATTAATTTAGGCTCTAAGCTGTGCAAGCTTATTAAGTCATCTGTCATATCTATTGGATGCGAAGTAGTGTAACGCAATACAGTCACATAAACACGCA
>CAZJDC010000121.1:0-3916 GCA_964544715.1 uncultured Rickettsia sp.
CCTAATAAAAAAAAAAAAAAAAAAAAAAAAAAAAAAAACTTATATATACGATAATTAAAGGGCAAAAACTACTTTTGCCCTTCAGATTTTAAATGATTTTACAAATGCAAATAATATATTTATACTGTCAAATTCAATTACACTAAATTTAGATTATAATTACTTTATCCATAAAAGCAAGTATGTTTTAACTAACAATTAATTTTTTCTCTATTATTCTTGCTATAAAACTTATTATCATCACTAAAATATAGTAACAACAAGCGGCAATAATCATGGGAAAAAAATAATTATATGTCTCAAGCGATACAATTTGTGCCCTTTTCATTAGATCCATTTCGCCAAACATTGAAATAATGGCTGACTCTTTAATTAAATTGATAAGCTCATTAGTTAATGATGGAAAAATATTTTTAACTGCTTGTGGCAAGATTATATCTTTCATTATTAAAAATTTGGGAATAGCAAGAGCTTCTGCCGCCTCAAACTGCCCTTTATCAACTGCATTAATTCCTGCTCTGATTACTTCCGAAACATAAGCACCTGAATTAAGAGAAAAAGAAATAACACCTGCCATAAATACAGTAAATTTAATACCTATTAAATAGGGTGAGGCAAAATATATAATACTTAACTGTATTAATAAAGGCGTACCTCTAAAAATAGAAGTATAAAAATTAGCAAAAATTCTTAATGCACGATTTTTATTTACCTTACAAAGTGCCAGCAATACTCCTATAACTAGACCAAATATAACGGCAATAACACTATATTTTATAGTAACTAAAGTCCCTTCTACAATAAACAGGATTTTAGGAGAAAATTTTATTAAATATTCAAACATATTTTTAGTGGTTATAGTCTATTAATGTGTCATCTCGTGATTTGTCCAACCAATAACTAATACACTCTTTTCGCTGGTGGGATTGACTTTACTTCATCACTCAAAGTAGTTAAAGTAATAGGTTTATAACCAAGCACTACCTTGCCGTCTTCGTCAATTGAGCTAAGCGTATGTTGCATCCAATCTTTATCATTACGATCTGGATAATCTTCTCTTGCGTGTGCTCCTCTGCTTTCTTTTCTTGCAGCTGCTGAATATACAGTTACTAAAGCTTGATCGAGTAAATTATCCAACTCTAAGGCTTCAACTAAATCACTATTCCAAATTAAAGATTTATCATTAATTTTTATGTCTTTATAGCTGCTTCTTATCTCGCTAATCATTCCTGCCCCTTCATCTAGCACTTCTTGAGTTCTAAATACCGAAGCATGGCTTTGCATAGTTCTTTGCATTTTAAGCCTTAAATCTGCAACTAAAATATTGCCGTTATTATGACGAATCTTATCAAATCTACTAACGATTTTTTTAAGCGTGGCTTCTTTTATAGGCTTATGTGGGCTAGCCGGTTTAATAAGCTCAGCGGCTTTTAATGCACTACTTCTTCCAAATACCACTAAATCAAGTAAGGAATTTGACCCTAACCTATTAGCACCATGCACAGATACACAAGCAGCTTCACCGATTGACATAAGACCTTTTACAACACTATTATGGTTTTTGCCATCTTTAATTATTACCTGACCATGATAATTAGTAGGAATGCCGCCCATATTATAATGTACTGTAGGAAGAACTGGTATCGGCTCTTTCGTTACGTCAACACCGGCAAAAATTTTAGCAGTCTCAGAAATACCAGGCAAACGACTATGTAAAATTTCAGGTGATAAATGATTTAAATGTAAGAATACATGATCTTTATGCTCTCCAACTCCTCGCCCTTCGCAGATTTCTATAGTCATTGCTCTTGAAACTACATCCCTTGATGCTAAATCTTTTGCAGCCGGTGCATAACGCTCCATGAAACGCTCACCATGAGCGTTAACAAGATAACCTCCTTCACCTCTAGCACCTTCTGTTATAAGACAACCAGCTGAATATATACCGGTCGGGTGGAACTGTACAAACTCCATATCTTGCAGCGGTAAGCCTGCTCTAATCGCCATACCGCCCCCGTCACCTGTACAAGTATGAGCTGAAGTTGCTGAAAAATAAGCACGCCCATATCCGCCCGTTGCTAGGACTACATTATGAGCTCTGAAACAATGCAGACTACCATCATCTAAATTCCATGCCACCACCCCTCTACATTCACCATCTTCCATCAATAAATCAATAGCGAAATATTCGATAAAAAACTGCACCTTATGCTTTAGTGATTGCTGATATAAAGTATGTAATATTGCATGTCCAGTACGATCTGCTGCTGCACATGTACGTTGTGCTGCTTTACCTTTGCCGTATTCCGTAGTCATACCGCCAAAAGGACGCTGATAAATTTTACCCTCCTCAGTTCTTGAAAAAGGTACGCCGTAATGCTCAAGCTCTAAAATAGCATCTGGAGCATTCTTACACATATATTCGATAGCATCTTGATCGCCTAACCAATCAGAACCTTTAACTGTATCATACATATGCCAACGCCAATCATCTGCCCCCATATTTCCAAGAGCTGCACTAATGCCACCTTGTGCTGCAACTGTGTGACTACGAGTAGGAAAAAGCTTTGATATACAAGCCGTATTAAGACCTTCTTTAGCCATACCGAATGCAGCACGTAAACCTGCACCACCAGCACCTACGACTATTACGTCAAATTTATGATGAATTATATTATACGATTTGGTCATTAAATTAATTTTCTATTTTTAAATGTTTAAGCAAACTCAATGTTATTCCCGCATAGGCTTTGTTGCATGGATCGAAAAACACCCTAGGGGGTCATACCGTGTCTTGTCCACGGGATCCAGAAAGGAATAAAAAATACTAATAACATTAGTGTTTTTACTGGATCCCGCGAACAAGACACGGTATGACAATATCGGAGATGATTTACGCAACAACACCTTCCAGCGTAGGCGGGAATCCAGAACAAAGCTGGTTAAATCGATCTTTTAATTTTAAAAGCTTATACTATATTAGCTCTGTATTATTGGATCCCGTAGACAAGCCGTGGGATATGACATAGGACACTTTTTCCCGAGCCATACAACAACGACCTTCGCTCCTCTTGCAATGACAATTTACCAAATTTACCCGTTATCAATCAAATCTAAAATTGATTTTTCCCCTATCGGGTAGAAACCATAACATTTACTCCATATTTAAATTCAATTAGTTTCCATGCTATGGTAACCCCCACAGAACCGTGCTTACGACTTTCCAGCACACGGCTCTTCAATGAAACATTTACTATCAAAACTAGAATTAATACATTGCATGGTATATCCTCGGCGTTGGTAATGGATTCCATTGCAGATAATTTAGATATTGATCGAAATTCATACTTTTCTTCTGACTTCGACGATTTATCCATTTAAATACAGTGGAAAAGATATGATTATAAAACTTTTGAAGACAGAAATAATTACCACTAATTCCAAAATAATTATAATGCCCTGTTAATTTAGATTTAAGCACTGGCCACCATTCTTTAAGATGCAATTTATTACGTATCTGCTTCAACCACTCCTTATTTTCCTTAAGTTTTCGAAATAAATTCTCCTTACTGGTCTTATGACCCATAACAAAATACCCTTGTCTACTCTTACCGCAATAATGCGTAAACCCAAGAAAGGTAAAAGTTTCTACTTTTTCTTTGCTGATCCGTGCTTGATTCCAAACTCGTCGTCCAAATTTAAGAACTCTAGTTTTATCCTCTGATACCTGTAAACCAAATTTTTCTAACCTTATATGTAGTAGTTCTAGCAGATTTTTTGCATCTTGTTCACTTTCACAACATACTACAAAGTCATCACAATAACGTATTAACTCCATACATCCTTTTGCTTGTGATTTAATTTCTTTCGTAAACCATAAGTCTAGTACATAATGAAGATAGATGTTTGCAAGTAA
>CAZJDC010000122.1:0-3907 GCA_964544715.1 uncultured Rickettsia sp.
CGTCTACATCGATGACTCCGATGAGAAAGGCACGGAACTACCGGTTGGAACAGCTTTATGTGTCTATAAAACTAGCAATACAAAAAATAACCCTAAAATAGCTGATTGTAAGCTGGCTTTTGGTAGCAAAGCTTCTTTAGCTTTAAATAGTAAAGTAACTGATAAAAACATAGATGCAAATGCCAATATAGTAAATATTCCTCTAATAATTTACCAAACAGTAGAAAAAATTATTCCTAATAATCCTGTGATATCATATTTGCGGGAGCATATAAAACAAGGTCATATTCAAAACGGCGAATTGAGCATTAAACTAGATAGAAAATTT
This sequence comes from uncultured Rickettsia sp., assembly GCA_964544715.1. GTDB lineage: Bacteria > Pseudomonadota > Alphaproteobacteria > Rickettsiales > Rickettsiaceae > Rickettsia. The sequence goes on from CAZJDC010000122.1 coordinate 329, forward strand.
TTAAAAAAAAATATTTTAGAAGATGATAATTTAAAAGCAAATTTACATATATCAAATTTTGAATATAAATATCATAATGATTTACCTGCGTTAACTAAAATTGATACTAATATCGTGATTTCAGGGGCAGAGATAAAATTTTTAATTAATGAAGCTTATAGCGGTAACAGTATACTATCTAACGGTATTATGACTTTGAAATGGGAAGGACCTCTTAAGTCAAAATTTATTTTTAATGCTACTGCTAAAGGTGACATTAGTGATTTAGTTGATTTTATCCCAAATGATGCATATCAAAATATTAAAAATGAAGATATTGATTTAAAAGAAATTAAAGGAAATGCCAATTCAATAATAGAGATAATAATTCCTATCAATTCTGAGATCGATAATAGCTATAATATTACCTCAACATTAACTGATATAAGTTTTAATACTTTAAGTGATAATATATTGTTACAACAAGGTGAGGCAAAAGGTGTGTTTAAAGACAATCAATTAAATATTACTGGTAAAGGTACAATCAATAACTATGTAAGTAATTTTACTTATGACCATGATATGGTAGATGAACACAATAATTGCCTGCTCAAAATAAAAAGTAATATTACAGCGAATAATACAAAATTTGGCATATTAAAATTAATGTCAGGTAGTGCTGTTTTAGATTTTGAATATAAAAAACAAAATAACAATACAACTATTGCTCTTAATTCTAACCTTGATAATTTAGAGTTTTATATAGCTAAAATAGCTATCCACAAACAGTTGCGTAAAAAAGCTAATTTGAATATCCATACTAAATTAAATGATAAGGATTCAGATAAAAATATCGAATTTACTCTTTCAGGGGATGATAGTTTGAAAATCAATGGTAATATCTTATCTAAGAAAGATATTTATAACATGTCTTTGCTCTCCATCAATCATAAAAATACAAGATTAAGAGGAAAAATAACCATAGATAGTCACAATATGAATACTGAAATTTATGGAAGTGTATTAGACCTTTCAAACTCTAATATGATGGAGTTTTTACAAAAAGATGGTGATACTACACGTAGTATAGTATTAAAAACTAACATATATAAAATTTTATTACAAGATAATGTAATTTTAGATAACTTTGATTTAGCAATGAAATGTGATAAAGTACGCTGCTTCTCTGGCTTTCTAAATAGCAATATTTCTAATAATGGAAAATTGAGGATGTATCTTACTGCACAAGAAAGCTATGAACAATGGTTAATTGAATCAGATAATGCTGGAGCATTACTTAAAGGGCTCGGGATGTATAGCACTATGCAAAATGGTTATGCTAAAATAACACTAAATACTAGAAGATATAAAGTTAAAAAAGACGATATAATACCAATATTAGATGGTAAATTCTATATAACACGTTTTACCTTAACCGATACTCCTTTTTTAACAAGATTAGTTTCTTTTGTTTCAATACCTGGTTTTCTTAGCTCGATAAACAGTAATAAGAATATTGCATTTGAAGATATGAACGGTAAATTTAGTTATCAAGGAAACGTAATTACATTATACGGTGCAGAAGCACATGGACCATTTTTTGACTTTACTATGAAAGGTAATATTGATACCAACCAAAAATTAATTCAAATTAAAGGTAACGTTATCCCATCATTTTTCTTCATTAGTAGTATTGTAAATAAAATACCGGTAGTAGGTAAGATATTTTCTAAGGTTGTTGCCCCCTACTCTCTAAAAATGCAATATAAATAACATGTTATTGATAAAGCAAATAAGTATAGATAAGATGTATTTACTTGGAATTTTGCTCTTAGGTATTATTTCCGGTCTGACATTTAATTTAATTTTTTTTACTGTTCCATATCAATTATCCGAAGCAAAATATACAACCAATATAATAGGCTCAATATCTCTTGCTGCTTTTCCTTATTGCGTAAAAGTTATATGGTCTCCTTTTATTGATAAATATTCTATCCCTTTTTTATGTTCTAAATTTGGGGCTAGGCGTGGTTGGGCAATAACGTCTCAAATATGTTTAATCCTTACAATAACCGGTTTTTTGAGCTTTAACCCTTGTCATAATATATATATTACGGCAATTATATTATTTCTTGTTTCTTTTTGTGCTGCCACTCAGGATATTGTACTTGACGCATATCGTATTGAACGACCTTCTTCAAAGAAAGAACTTGCGCTTGCTTTTACTTTCGGTAGTATAGGATTTCGCCTTGGGATGTTACTTGGTAGCGTCGGTGCTTTATACATATCGGTTATTTTTGATTGGAGTACTGTTTATAAATTAGCTATTTGCATTACTCTTCTTGGACCTATAATTATTATATGTATTAAAGAGCCAAAGCCACAACAACAATCTCATAGAACAAAAGATTTAATAACTTTAAAACAATATTTTAAAGTGATTAAAAGCAGTATAATATCATTAAAAAACGATCAACCTCGTTTATTACTCATAATGCTCTTCGTATTTTTATATAAAGCTGCTGATTCTATACCTATGGCTATGAGCTCACCTTTGCTTTTAGGTTTAAATTTTACAACTCATGAAATAGCTTTTATTTATAAGGCATATGGATTATTTATTATGATAGTTGGTGGGGCTTTAGGAGGAATATTATCTGCCAAAATTGGCATATTACGCAGCGTTTTAATTGGGGGTATTATTCAGTTACTTTCGCCGCTTATGTTTATGACTCTTGCCATTATCGGATATGATATAAAAACTTTCATGCTAACTATTACCGTGCAGAATTTCTGTGCAGGTTTTGCCGGAACAATTATCTCGATATATTTCGCTAGCCTTTGCAATAGCGAATTTGTTGCTACTCAATATTCTATCATTGCTTCTTTTAGCTCAGTGAGCCGTATTATTTTAGCTACTCTCGGCGGCAATTGTGCACAATATCTTCCTTGGGCTTTGTTCTTTTTTTGTAATACTTTATTGAGTATGTTATTTATAATGGTCTTCTTAAAGGTATATGGTAGGGTAATTAGCAAATAAAATTTTATTGATAGTCTCTTGGAAGGTACAAACCTCCATCTTCCAGATGGGGAAGCTTTAGCTTGTCCGTCCGCTAAAAATATTACCCCCCATAATCTATGATTGAATAAAATTTTTACAAAAAAAATTTTAATATTTGCACCTTACTACATGACAATTTTTAGAGATGTAAAGACTAAAGGATTGAATTTTGCTAATAATTCATGATGATAAAGGGAAAAACTTGGTTTACATATGAAAGATCATTGTGCCCCTTTAGTCGAATGATTGCAAAAACATATTTCGCTTAATTTATCAAGAGCAAAATGTTTAGGATTATTTAGCATATCAATGCTTAAACAGCAGGACAGTAAAGATGTTGTTGTTATGCAATAGAATGCCGTCTGGGATTAAAGCAAAGCAGCCTCATGATATAGAAGGATGCAAAGATTTATCTCTGAAATCTCAATATCATGGAGAGTATTACCTGTGATGTTAGTCATGATGACTGGGCTTGAGAAGGAGAAAAAATGGGTATTGTGTTTAGATAGAACCAATTGGACATTTGGTAAACGACATAT
>CAZJDC010000123.1:0-3853 GCA_964544715.1 uncultured Rickettsia sp.
TCAGAATGAAAATTCTTGCCATTAGCAAAATCTTTTCGCCACCTTGCAAGTAAGCCATGAAATATTACTAAAATTAATACTGCAAACATCTTAACGTGAAACCAAGCATCAAGGGCAGCAAATTCATAAATATAAGCGTTTATTAAACCAAATATAAAAGTGCTCATCATTGCAGGATTCATAATAAATCTAAGAAGATTTAATTCCATTATTTGGAAAGTTTTATCTGTTTCACTACCTACTTTAACCTTTGTATGATAAACATATATTCGTGGTAAATATAGTAATCCTGCCATCCAACATATTGCAGAAATTAGATGAATTGATTTAAACCACAGGTAATAACTTGCCATTTTCTTTCCTTTTTATTTTTATAAAAATATTAGTGCAATTTCGTGCTAAAATTGTCCACATAGATCAGTTTTGTCTCTGTCATTCTATAGCGGCATTGTTGCGTGAATCAAACACAGCTAAAGCTTTATTCGAGTTTTATGTTAGAATCATGTCTGATTCATGTGCATCAGTATGCTTATTAATATATTCATTATATCATTAGTCACATTACCACTAGTAGCACTAAAGTAACCCCGCCGTGCCCACAAATGTCTACCCCAGTACTTTTGTGTGAATATTGGAAATTCCTATTGCATCTTCTTTAAAGATCTGCTGCTCGCTTTTTGTACAAATTCATAGATTCTTATATGAGGTGGAATATTAGCAGAAATGTGTATATGAGACCGATTGATACTACTCCATTTTCTATTTTAATACCTAATTCTATTGCTACCTGTGCAATAATTTCTCGAACCCTCTTGTTTATATCCTAAGTTAATACCTTATATTGATACTTTATAATCCACACTATGTTATAGCAATGATAGTAAAACTCTGTATGGAATTTCCTGCTGTAATGTGTCACAGTGCTTATGATGCTAACTCAGCATAGGGGGGGCCACACACACGGCAAACTAAAGCTTCTCCATCTAGAAAAACGGAGTTTTTTTTTGTCTCTTCTACCTCCAAAGAGACTATCAAAAAAGCCCTAGGTGTCATTCCCCCCGTGGGCATGTCACGGGATGGGCACTGAAAATACATTTACTAAATTTAGTAGGGCATATTCTTTCGCCATTGCTACTAGCTACTAGAAAATTACTCTCTTCTTTATTAAAAAAGTTTAATAAAATACTTATCAAACTTTTAATAAAAATTTTATTTGTGCTAAGTGTTGGGATTCTGTTATATTGTATTTTATATTTGTTTGCAATTAATTGATATTCAATATCAAGTTCAACTAACGTTTCTACATGTTCAGAAACGAAGGCTATAGGTACAATTATTATATTTTTGTTTTGTTTCCCTGCTATTTCTATTTCATCTTCAGTATTTGGCTTTAACCATTCTACAGGTCCTACTCTACTTTGATAAGTTATTTTATAATCTAAATCTTTTATATTAAGCTCTTTAACTACCGCTTTTACTGTTTCTTCTACTTGAAAACTATATGGATCCCCTGCTTCTATTATTTTTTTAGGCAAACCATGAGCTGAAAATAATATCCGGAAATCTTTATCAAATATTTTTTCTTTTATTAAAGAAGCATGAGATTTTACAAAATTTTCTTCTGTCGGATAGCAACAAACTATTTTAATCGGAATATTAAGATTAAAGTTACTTAAAAAATTTTTTACTGATGAACCTGTAGTCGTTGTTGAGAATTGTGGGTATAAGGGTATTAATATCACCTCTGTAGGATTATATTCTTTTATTTTCCTTACCGTTTCTTCTATTTGTGGCGATGCATAACGCATATTTATAAAGATATTAAAATCTTCTTGGGTAGATCTTTTTAATTCTTCCGTTAATGCCAGTTTCTGCTTCTCTGTTTCTTCAAATAAAGGCGATTTTCCACCTATTAAAGAATAGATTTTTTGAGATTTCTTTTCTCTTATTATAGAGATTAATTTAGCAACAAAATAACGTAGTGGGTTAGGCAGATTAATAATAGCTTTATCATAAAATAAATTAAATAGGAAAGGCTTTACTGATTTAAGATTATCAGGACCACCTAGATTAAAAAGCACTATTGCTATTTTCTTTTTATTTGTATTCATATTCCCTAACGCACTCTACTAAGAATTCTACATTTTCTGGTGATGTTTCAGGTAAAATACCATGTCCTAAATTAAAAATAAAATTTTTATTTTCCATTGTTGATAAAATTTTGTGAATTTTTTCTTTTATTATTTTTTTATTAGTAAGCAATACTACCGGATCTAAATTACCCTGTACTACTACTTTAGTACTCCACAACTTCATTTTCTCAAGCGGTATTAATGGATCAATAGCTATAATATCCGTTGGCACTTCTTCTAAAAATTTTTCATATAAAAACCCTGCACCTTTAGGAAAAGTAATAATAGGAATATCCAGAAAAATTTCTTTTATACCATTTATTATTTTTTTCGTTGGTTCTATTACAAATTTTTTAAATTCTTCTTCTGATAAAATACCTGCCCATGAATCAAAGATTTTTATTATATTTGCACCTGATTTTATTTGATTTATAAGATAATATATTGTTTTATCCGTAATAAAGTCAAGTAACTCTTTTGCTAGTTCTTCATTTTCATAAATAAATTTTTTACTAACTCTAAAATCTTGTTTACCTTTTCCTTCTAACATGTAAGTCATTACTGTCCAAGGACTGCCAGCAAAACCTATTAGAGAGGTGGATTTAGGTAACTCTTCTCTTACCTTTTTTACTATTTCATATACTTTTTCTAATTTATCATTTGAATTATCTTGTAAATATTTAAAATCATCTTTTGATTCAAATTGCTTTAGTACCGGTCCAATATTCTCTTTAAAATCTACTTCCCAGCCAAGAGCATGCGGTAGCACCAGTATATCAGAAAAAATTATCGCTGCATCAAAGCCAAAACGCTTTATCGGTTGCAGTGTTACTTCTATTGCTTTATCTACATCATAACAAAATTCTAAAAAGTTTTTTACCTTTTTTCTTACTGCCCTATATTCGGGTAAATATCTACCAGCTTGTCGCATTAGCCAAATTGGAGGTTTATTGTCTAATATTTTGATATGATTGGAAATTAATGTCATATTATTACTAATAAAATAGTTATATTATATTCTTTATTTGTTATATATGTAAGTAGAATTATGTAGATTCTATATTTTCCACATAGTTATCAACAAAATTTATATAATATATTTTATTATAAAATAAGTATTTTTAATAATTATTCACATAAATGTGAGTGAACTTTTTATAAGTGGATAACTAAGTGTAACAGTTCTTTATTATTTATAAAAGGTGATATTTTTAAAGAAAAATGTTACTTATTCACAATTTTATCCACAAACTGTTTATTTAAAGTAAACAATACGATATTTACTTGATTTAATAAGGATTTTGGATTTTTTATAAAAAATCTTAATAAGAAAAATAGTAAGTTATTAAAACTGTTATCCACATTGAATATGTATAAAATATGACAAAGCTGATTATTCACCTAGTTTCAGATACTTCTGTTCAAACTGTAAAGAGTGCAGCTCATTCTGCTCTTGCTCAATTTACTTCTTTAAAACCAAAATTATATCATTGGCCAATGATTAGAAATTTAGAATTATTAAAAGAAGTATTGAGCAAGATAGAATCAAAGCATGGTATTGTACTATATACAATTGCAGATCAAGAACTAAGAAAAGCTCTAACAAAATTTTGTTATGAATTAAAAATCCCTTGTATTTCGGTAATAGGTAAAATTATTAAAGAAATATCAGTTTTTTCAGTAATTGAGATAGAAAAAGAGCAAAGTCAGTTCTTTGGATG